>DATBEA010000022.1:0-16702 GCA_036276215.1 Usitatibacter sp. | reverse complement strand
TGCGCGGCTACGCGCAGAAGCAGCCCAAGCAGGAATACAAGCGCGAGGCCTTCGAGCTCTTCGGCGCCATGCTCGACTCCATCAAGCGCGAGGTCACGCGGCACCTCATGGCGGTCCAGGTGCGCTCGGAAGAGCAGGTGCGCGAAGCCGAGCGCCAGGCCGAGGAGGCCGCGCGGGCGCTGAAGAACGTGCAGTACCAGCACGCCGAGTTCGGCCAGTCGCTCGCCGAGGAGCAGGCGGCCTCCGAGGGCCAGCCCGCGGCGATGGCGGGCGGCATGGCGGCGGGCGCCGTGGACATCGGCCTGGGCAACATGGCCGAAGTGCAGCCTTTCGTCCGCTCCACGCAGAAGGTCGGGCGCAACGACCCCTGCCCGTGCGGGTCGGGCAAGAAGTTCAAGCAATGCCACGGGAAGCTCGCGTAGTTTCGGGGCCGGGCCCCAATTCGAGCGCTCGGCTTGCCGCGATGCAGTAGAATCGCCCACCGCATGGCCGTAAATCTCGAGCCCCCGCGTCCTGAAGCTCTCCTCACGATCGCCGGCGTCCGGCTTGGCATCGCGCGCGCGGGCATCCGCAAGCCCGACAGGAAGGATTTGCTGCTCGTTTCCCTCGACGAGGGCACGCGGGTAGCGGGCGTCTTCACGCGCAATCGCTTCGCCGCGGCCCCGGTGCTGGTGTGCCGCGAGCACCTCGCCTCGAAGGAGCCGATCCGCGCCATCGTCGTGAACACGGGCGTGGCCAACGCGGGCACCGGGGCCGAAGGGCTTGCCGCCGCGCGGACCACCTGCGCCTCGGCCGCAACGTTGCTGGGCATCGACGAGCGGCAGGTCCTGCCGCTGTCGACCGGCGTCATCATGGAGCCGCTTCCCGTGGAGCGCATCGAGGCGGGGCTGCCCGCCTGCCAGGCGGACCTGGCGCCCGCGAACTGGGCCGGCGCCGCCGAGGCCATCATGACCACCGACACCGTGGCCAAGGCCGTGTCGCGCCAGGTCGTGATCGACGGGCGCACCATCACCATCACCGGCATCTCGAAGGGCGCCGGCATGATCCAGCCCAACATGGCGACGATGCTCGGGATCATCGCCACCGACGCCTGCGTGGGCCGCGACGCGCTGCAGTACCTCGCGCGGCGCGCGGCCAACCGCTCCTTCAACGCCGTCACGGTCGACGGCGACACGTCCACCAACGACACGCTGCTCCTCGTCGCGACGGGCCAGGCGGGCAATCCCGAGATCGTGGGCGAGGGGACGGCGGAGTTCGGCAACCTCTCCGTGGCGCTGATCGAGGTCGCGCAGATCCTCGCGCAGGCGATCGTGCGCGACGGCGAGGGCGCGACCAAGTTCATCACCATCAACGTGGACGAAGGCGAGAGCGTCTCGGAGTGCTTCCGGGTCGCCAAGGCGATCGCGCACTCGCCGCTCGTGAAGACCGCGTTCTTCGCCTCCGACCCGAACCTGGGCCGCATCCTCGCCGCGGTCGGCAACGCCGGCGTCGACGACCTCGATCCCAAGCGCGTGGGCCTGGAGCTGGGCGGCGTCGTGGTCGTCGAGAACGGCGCGCGCGCGGCCTCGTACACGGAGGAGCAGGGCAGGCGCGTCATGAAGGGCGCGGAGATCGCCATGCGCGTGACGCTCGGGCGCGGCGTGGAGACGGCCACGGTTTGGACCTGCGATTTCTCGTACGACTACGTGAAGGTGAACGCCGACTACCGCAGCTAGGAAAAACTACTAGAGGAGACAATCCCGATGGCCGAGACGCGCGCCCAGGAGCCCCAGATGCATCACTACTATTCCAAGCGGGCGCAGGAATACGAGAAGATCTACTACAAGCCCGAGCGCCAGCACGAGCTCGAGTGGCTGCGCGAGCGCGTGCCGAAGATATTCAAGGGCCGCGACGTCCTCGAGATCGCGTGCGGCACGGGGTACTGGACGCAGTTCATCGCGCGGGCGGCGAAGAAAGTCCGGGCCTGCGACATCAACGACCCGGTGCTCGAGATCGCCCGCGAGAAGCCGATCGTGCGCGGCAAGGTCGATTTCTTCAAGGCGGACGCCATCACGCTGGAGGGCGTGCCGCGCGGCTGCGACGCGGCCTTCGCCGGGTTCTGGTGGTCGCACGTGAAGAAGAGCGGCATCGCGCAGTTCGTCTCCAACCTCTCGGGGGTGCTGGCGCCGGGATCGGTGGTCGCGATCCTCGACAACACCTACGCCGAGGGCAGCTCAACGCCCGTCTCGCGCAAGGACGCCGAGGGCAACACCTACCAGATGAGGAAGCTCGCCAACGGCGAGGAGTACGAGGTGCTGAAGAACTTTCCCACCGCCGGCGAGCTGCGCGATGCGGTGAGCCCCGTGGCGCGCGAGGCCCGGCTCGAGTCCCTGCAGTACTACTGGCTCCTCGTCTACACGCTGAAATGAGCGAAGACTGGAAGGGCCTCGCGCGGCGACTCGACGAGCTCCTCGCGCGGGTCGAGCGCCTCGTCCCGGAGCACGGCGGCGAGCCCGACTGGAAGTCCCAGGCCTTCCGCTGGCGCAAGGGCCTTCGCGGCGGCTACCTCGAGGCGGTGCGCCATCCGCACGCGATCCGCTTCGAAGACCTGAAGGACGTGGACGAGCAGAAGCGCAGGCTTCGCGACAACACGGCGCAGTTCGTCGCGGGGCGCCCGGCCAACAACGTGCTGCTCACCGGCGCCCGCGGGACGGGGAAGAGCTCGCTCGTGAAGGCGGCGCTGAACGAGTTCGCGAAGCGCGGGCTGCGGCTGATCGAGGTGGACAAGCGCGACCTGGTGGACCTGCCCGACATCGTGGACATCGTGGGCGAGCGCAAGGAGCGCTTCGTGGTCTTCTGCGACGACCTCTCCTTCGAGGCCTCCGACCCGGGATTCAAGTCGCTCAAGGTCGCGCTCGACGGCTCCATCGCGGGCTCCGCCGAGAACGTGCTCATCTACGCCACCAGCAACCGCCGCCACCTCATGCCCGAGTTCATGGGCGAGAACCTCGAGGCGAAGCACGTGGGCGGCGAGATCCATCCCGGCGAGACCACCGAGGAGAAGATCTCGCTCTCCGAGCGCTTCGGCCTCTGGCTCTCCTTCTATCCCTTCGACCAGGAGCAGTACCTCGAGATCGCGGAGCACTGGGTCGCGACGCTTGGCGGGCGGCCCGGCGACGAGGCCTGCCGCAAGGCGGCCCTGCTATGGGCGCTGGAGCGCGGCTCGCGCAGCGGGCGCGTGGCCTGGCAATTCGCGCGCGACTGGGTCGGCTCGAGCGGGAAGCGCAGATGAACGCAGATCCGCGGCAATCCGCGCTCCATCTGCGTTCATCTGCGTTTTCATAGCCTTTTGCCAGAATCGACGAAGCTCACCGAAGTCGCCGCGGCCGTCATCGAGAAACCGGACGGCGAGTTCCTCCTCGCGCAGCGTCCCGAGGGCAAGCCTTATCCCGGCTACTGGGAATTTCCCGGCGGCAAGATCGAGCCCGGCGAGGACCCGCGCGCCGCGCTCGCGCGCGAGCTGCGCGAGGAGCTGGGGATCGAGATGCGCGAGGCCACGCCCTGGATCACGCGCGTCTATGCGTACACGCACGCGACCGTGCGGCTTCATTTCTTCCGCGTCACGGCCTGGGAGCACGAGCCGCGGCCGCTCGAGGACCAGGCCATCCGCTGGCAGCGCATCGGAATGACGGACGTCTCGCCGATGCTTCCGGCCAACGCCCCGGTGCTCTGCGCATTGGCCCTGCCGCGCGTCATGGTCGTCTCCGACGCCGCGGCCATGGGCATCGACGAGTGGATCCGCGCGCTCGCCGATCGCGCGGCGGCCGAGCCCCTCCTCGTGCACGTGCGCGAGAAATCCATGGACTTCCAGAGGCTCCAGCATCTCGTGTCGCGCGCGATGGTGCGCACCGAAGGCACGGCGTCGCGGATCGTCGTGAATAGCGCCGGGCCCCGGCTTCCGCAAAGCGATGCGATCCATCTCACCGCGCAGGACCTCATGAAGCTCGAGGCGCGCCCCGCGGCTTCGCTCCTCGGCGCCTCATGCCACGACGAGCGCGAGCTCGAGCGGGCAGTCTCCCTGGGAGTGGACTACGTGGTGCTGGGGCCGGTGAAGGAGACGCCATCCCATCCGGGCGCCGAGCCCCTCGGATGGGAGCGCTTCGCCGCGCTCGCCCAGGGCCTGCCGATGCCCGTGTTCGCGATCGGCGGGCTCACCCGCGCGGACCTTCCCGAGGCGGCGCGCCACGGCGCTCATGGCGTGGCGTTGCTTCGCGCCGCCTTCGCCTGAGCGGCGGCGCGAGCGCTCAGAGCAGCGGTTTCAGGTCCAGGCGCGGCGCGAGGATGGCGGGATCGCATCCGGGCGCGTTCGGCAGCCTTCCCAGGAGCGGCGCGCGAATGCGCTCGCGGAGCGCGTCCACGTTCTCGTCGGCCGCCGTCATGCGCGGGTCGATCGCGTTCGCGATCCACCCCGCGAGGGGAAGGCCCGCGTGCAGGATCGCCGACTGGGTGAGGAGCGCATGGTTGAGGCACCCCAGCCGCATTCCCACCACGAGCACCACGGGCAGGCCGAAGGATCGCGCGAGGTCGATCGTGTCGACCGAGGCGCCCAGCGGGACGGCGAAACCGCCCACGCCTTCGACCACCATGAAATCGGCGCGCGCGGCGAGCCGCTCGTAGGCGCGGTGCAGCGACGCCAGGTCCACGCGCCGGCCTTCGTGCGCCGCCGCGATGTGCGGCGCGATCGCCTCGCGAAGCAGGACGGGCGTGACGTCCGCGGCGAGCTCCTTGCCGAAGCCCGCGGCCGCAAGGAGCGCGAGGGTGTCCTCGTCCGAGCCCGCCGCCACGGGCTTCATGGGCATCGCGCGCAGCCCCTGGGCCAGGGCGGCCTTGAGGAGGACGCACGAGGCGAAGGTCTTGCCCACGCCCGTGTCGGTGCCGGTCACGAAGGCGCCGCGCGTCATTCGCGCGGCCCGCGCACGAAGTCGATCACCTGGCGGCCGTCCACGCTCTTGCGCGCGCCACCCTTCCACGCATGCCCGTACACGATCTCGTAGGTGGCGGGGAGCGCGCCGTTTCGCCGCCGCGCTTCATAGGCGCGTGCGGCCTCGGCCCAGCGGCCGCGCACGCCCAGGCCGCGCGATGCGGGCGGCGCCATCGCGCCCACGGCGTGAAGGTCCTCCAGCAGCGACTCGAGCCGGGAGTACTCGAGCGTCACGAGCTCCATCTCCATCACGGGCTGCGCGAATCCCGCTCCCACGAGCGCGTCACCCAGGTCGTGCATGTCCACGAATCGCGCCGGAAGCGGCGTGCCGGCCGCCGCGAAAGCCGCGCGCAGCTCGCGCAACGTGTCCGGGCCCAGGGTGGAGAAAAGGAGCAGGCCTTCCTTCACCAGCACCCGCGCGGCCTCGGCGAACGCGGCTTGCGGATCGCACCACTGGAACGCGAGGTTGGAGAACACGAGCCCCGCGCTCGATCCGGCGACGGGGAGGCACTGCAGGTCCGCGCACACGAGCCGCGGCGAGCTCGCCCCGAGCGCGCGCCGCCACCAGGGAGCGCGCGCTCGCGCTCGGGCGAGCATCTCGCCGGCGAAGTCGACGCCGACCAGCTCTGCCCTGGGAAAGCGCCGGCGCAGCGCGTCCAGCTGGGAGCCGGTGCCGCATCCCAGGTCGAGCACGCGGGCGGGGTCGACCCGGATGGGATCGAGGTGCTCGACGAGGCGCCGGCCTACCTCGCGATGCAGCGCGTCGGCCGAATCGTAGGTGGCCGCGGCGCGTTCGAAGGCGCGCCGAGCGCCGCTCACCGCGCGAGGCATTCGCGCAGCGCCCGCGCGAGGCCCTCGATGTCCTCGGCCGTATGGCCCGCGCTCACCGAGATGCGAAGCCGCGCCGTGCCCTGCGGCACGGTCGGCGGCCGGATCGCCGGCACGAGGAAGCCCCGGTCGCCGAGCCTCGCCGCGGCGGCGAGCGCATCGTCGTTGGAACCGAGCACCACGGGATGGATGGCGCTGGGCGATGCCGCGCGAACCCCCATCGCGTCGAGCGCGGCACGCAGCTGCGCGATTCGCGCCCTCAGCCCCGCGAGGCGTTGCGGCTCCGAGTCGATCACGTCCATCGCCTCGATCGCCACGGCCGCGGCCATGGGCGGCAGCGCCGTCGAATAAATGTAGGTGCGCGCGCGCTGCAGGAGCCATTCGATGGAGCCTGGATCGCCCGCGGCAAACGCGCCGTAGCCCCCGAGTGCCTTGCCGAGCGTGGCCATGAGGACGATGCGCGGCGATCGCAGGCCGAAATGCTCGAGGGTTCCGCGGCCGAGCGCTCCCATGACGCCCACCCCGTGCGCGTCGTCCACCACGAGCCAGGCATCGTGGCGCTCGCAGAGGGCCAGCATCTCCGGAAGCGGCGCGAGGTCGCCGTCCATGCTGAAGACCGCGTCGGTGGCGACGATGCGCTCGGCGGCGCGCGAGGCGGAGAGCTTCGCCTCGAGGTCGGCGAGGTCCGCGTGCGCGTAGGGCGTGACCTGCGCGCGCGACAGGCGCGCGCCGTCGATGAGGCACGCATGGTTGAGCGCGTCGGAGAAGATCTCGCTGTTGCGCCCGGCGAGGCAGGCGAGGATCCCGAGATTCGCGGCGTAGCCGCTCGCGAAGAGGAGCGCGCGCGGCAACCCCGCGAAGCGCGCGAAGCGCCGCTCGGCCGCTTCGTGCAGCGCCGTGTGGCCGCACACCATGGGCGAGGCGCCGGCGCCCACTCCGTACTCGTCGATCGCGCGGTGCGCGGCTTCGCGCAGGCGCGCATCGTTGGCGAGCGCGAGGTAGTCGTTCGACGCGAAATTCACGGCGGCGCGCCCGCCCACGCGCACGTGCGGGGCCTGCGGCCCCTCGAGCACGCGCCGCTCGCGAAGCAGCGACTGCCCGTCGAGCTCGTCGAGCGCCGCGGCGATGCGCCGCGCGGTGGCGCCCATGGCCGCGTCAGCCCGGGGCGATGCCGAGCGCGGCGAAGAGCGCGTCGTCGCGCGCCACGTCCGGGTTGGCGGTGGTGAGGAGCTTCTCGCCGTAGAAGATCGAGTTGGCGCCCGCGAAGAAGCAAAGCGCCTGCACCGCCTCGTCCATCGCGGTGCGCCCGGCCGAGAGCCGCACGTAGCTCGCCGGCATGAGGATGCGCGCCGCGGCGATGGTGCGCACGAATTCCACCCACGGAAGCTTGGCCGTCCCCGCGAGCGGCGTGCCCTCTACCTGCACGAGCTCGTTGATGGGCACCGACTCGGGTTGCGGATCGAGGCTCGCGAGCTGCGCCAGCAGGCCCGCCCGCGATGCGCGGTCCTCGCCCATGCCCACGATGCCGCCGCAGCAGACCTTCACGCCGGCGTTGCGCACGCGCTCCAATGTCGCGAGGCGGTCGGCATACTCCCGCGTGGTGACGACCTGCCCGTAGAACTCGGGCGACGTATCGAGGTTGTGGTTGTAGTAGTCGAGGCCGGCGTCGCGAAGCTGCTCGGCCTGTCCGTCCTTCAGCATGCCGAGCGTGCAGCAGGTCTCGAGCCCCAGCGCCTTCACCTCGCGCACCATGTCGAGCACGGGCTCGAGGTCGCGCTCCTTCGGCCCGCGCCACGCGGCGCCCATGCAGAAGCGCGTGGCACCGTGCTCCCTCGCGGCGCGAGCGGTGGCGACCACGTCCTCCACCGCCATCAGGGCCTCGTTCCCGACGCCGGTGTGGTAGCGCGCGGCCTGCGGGCAGTAGCCGCAGTCCTCGGGGCATCCGCCGGTCTTGATCGAGAGGAGCGTGGCGCGCTGCACGCGGTTCGGGTCGAAATTCGCGCGGTGCACGGTATGCGCTTCGAAGAGAAGATCGTTCAAGGGAAGGTCGAGGAGCGCGGCCGCGCGATCGCGCAGCGCCTCGAAGCGCCGGTCGGAAACCGGGCGTACCAGCTGGATGGGCGTGTCCATGGGGGCCTTTCTAACAGCCTGATAATTATTGGTTTTCACCTACATGTCAAACCCGAGCCTCGCCAAGACCTTACGATTGCCTAAATTTTCATCGATCTGGCCCGCGCAGGACTGCGCGCTCTGCGGCGCGGTGTCGGGCGACGCGCTCCTGTGCGATGCGTGCGATGGCGGCCTTCCACGCCTGGGCCCCGCGTGCGCGCGCTGCGCGTTGCCGCTCGCACGCGAGGCTCGCTTCTGCGGCCGCTGCCTGCACAAGCGCCGTCCCGCCGTGGACGATGCGATCGCGGTCTTCGAATATCGCTTCCCGATCGACCGGCTGGTCCAGCGATTCAAGTTCGCGGGCGACCTCGCATTCGGCCGCGAGCTGGGCGCGAGGCTCGCGGCGCGCGCGGCGGGCGCGACGCGACCGCACCGGCTGGTGGTTCCGCCGCTCTCGAAGCGGCGACTTCGGGAGCGCGGCTTCAACCAGGCCCTCGAGATCGCGAAGGTCGTGGCTCGCGCGCTGGACGTGCCTTGCGACGGAAAGTCGCTCGTGCGCACGCGCGATACCGATCCGCAACACGAGCTCGACCGGCGCATGCGGCTCGCCAACCTTCGCGGCGCGTTCGCGTGCACGCGGCGTTTCGACGGCGAGCACGTCGTCATCGTGGACGACGTCGTCACCACGGGCGCGACCGCCGAGACCCTCGCGCGCCTCGTGAAGCAGGCGGGTGCGCGGCGCCTGGGCGTGTGGGCGGTGGCGCGCACGCCCGATCCCGCGCTAGGCTAATGCGATGTTCGACGTGGTCCTGGTGCACCCCGAGATCCCGCCCAACACGGGCAACGTGATTCGCCTGTGCGCCAACACGGGCGCGAGGCTGCACCTGGTGAAGCCCCTGGGTTTCTCGCTCGACGACCGGCAGCTTCGCCGCGCGGGCCTGGACTACCACGAGTACGCGAGCGTGCGCGTGCACGAGGACTGGGCCGCCTGCGTCGAGGCGCTGGGCGATGCGCGCCGCTTCGCTTTCTCGCGCCATGCGGCGCGGCGCTTCGACGAGGTCGCCTATCGCGAGGGCGACGCGCTCGTCTTCGGCGGCGAGACGCAGGGCCTGCCCGCGGAGGTCCTCGCGCAATTCCCCGAGGCCGCGCGATTGCGCCTGCCGATGCGCCCGGGAAACCGCAGCCTCAACCTCTCGAATTCGGTCGCGGTGGCGGTGTTCGAGGCGTGGCGATGCTGCGGCTATGCGGGAGAAGGTGCTTCGCCGTGAGGCGCGCGAGGCGAAGCGGCAGGTAGAGGAAGAAGAGCGCGCGCGGCAGCCGCCAGCGCGTCCACTCGGCATAGGTGGGTGCGAAAACGGCCTCGGCCGCATGGCGCAGCCGGTGGCGCGGAAGGTCGTAGAGCGCGGCGTTGCGCGCGAGGAGGCGCAGCGCGGGCGTTTTCGCTTCGGAGCCGAAGGCTTCGCGCGCGAACGTGGCGGCGAGGGCCTCGTCGCGGGGTCCGGCCGCGAGGCCCGGCTCGGCGGGAATGGGTGCGCCGAGGAGCGAACGCGCGAGCGCCACGCCCACGGCCACGCGGCGGCGGCAGTGCAGCTCGCGCGCGCGGTTCGCGACCCACGCCCAGTCGATGCGCTCGCGGCGCGCGAGGGCCGCCACGTCGGCGAGCCAGTGCAGGCTCATCCAGTGGTGCTTGCTGCCATGGATGAGGAGCACGAGCATGAGCTCGTCGGGCGAGAACGCGCGACGCCCCGACCACCAAGCATCGTCGTCGCGTTCGACGGGAAAATCCGGATCGCTGTGCCAATGGAGCTCGACGATGGCGCCGCCCGGCCCGCGCATCACGAGGTGATAGTGCTCCCGCGCGTGCAGGAGCGAATGCTCGGCTTCCGCGGAGATCTTGAACTCCGGTTCATATCCGAGCGACGCGAGGACCGCCTTCGCGGCCATGATCTCGCCCGGGCGAACGAGCACGTCCAGGTCGCCGAACTCGCGAAGGCCCACGTCGCCATACGCGGCCAGGGCCAGGGTCGGGCCCTTGTACGGGATGCACGCGATCCCGGCCGCATCGAGGGCGCGAACGAGCCTTTCGAGCTCGGCCGCCGCGGCCCGGTTGCGCTGTGCACGGCCGGCATGCGCAATCCAGAGCGCACGTGCAACCCCGTGCGGCGGGGCGACGCCGGCACCCTCCAGCGCGCGATGCGCCAGCGGCCGAAGGCCATGGCGCTCGGCAAGCGCGAGGAATGCGTCCCAATCGACCCCGTCCGAGGCCAATTCGCGGATTTCACCGGGATCGCCCTCGGTGCCCGAGCAGGCAAGAAGCAGCCGCGCGGCCGGAAATTGTTGCGCATGCAACGATTCCTGAACGGCTGCAATGTGCCAAACCCTTCTAAATATGGAGTTTTTCAGGGAAAATGTGGAGTATTGCATTGTCTTGCCGGTGCTCGACTGCCAGTATTCGAATTCATGGAAACTTGCCTGTCCTTGCGCGGCGCCGCATTCGCGGTTGTTGGACTGCTCGTTGCCTCCAGCGCAGGTCTCGCCGGAGCGGCGGCCGAGCCCGAGCTGCGCCTGTCCGACACCATTTCGATTCCCGATCCTTCCCATGTCGCGGCGCTGCATGCGCCGGCCGCGCCCGAGTCCCATGTTGCGCTCACGGCCGCCGACTATCGCATCGGCGTCGAGGACCTCCTCGAGATCCAGGTCTTCGGCGTGGACCAGCTCTCGCGCACCGTGCGCGTGAACTCGCTCGGCAAGGTGTCGCTGCCGCTCATCGGCGCGGTGGCGGTTGGCGGGCTTACCGCGCAGGAAGCCGAGAAGAGCATCGCGGCGAGGCTCGCCGAGAGCTTCCTGCAGGACCCCCAGGTCGGCGTCTTCATCAAGGAGTACACCACGCAGCGCGTGACGGTCGAAGGTGCGGTGCAGAAGCCGGGCATCTATCCGCTGCGCGGCCAGACCACGCTCCTTCGCGCGCTGGCGCTCGCGGGCGGGCAGGGCAACATGTCCGACATGCAGCAGGTGATGATCTTCCGCCGTGAGGGCGATGGCGGCAGGGCGAGCCAGGCCTACGACGTCGAGAAGATCCGCCGCGGCGAGGTGGACGATCCCGTGGTCGCCAACGACGACGTGGTCGTCGTGAACCGGTCGCCCGCGCGCGCGGCGCTTCGCGACTCGCTGTTCCGCGACTTCATCGACACCATCAACCCCTTCTCGCCGTTCGCGCACTGAAGCGCCCCCGATGAAAGACTCCCCTCCCGACCGGCCTCAATCCGCCGGCCGCGCCCTCGCCGTGCCGCTCCAGCGGCGCAGCCTGGCACTCGCCGACGCGCAGTTCGGTGCGGAGCCCCTGGACCAGGCGTTCAACCTGCGGGAGCTGCTGCGCATCTTCCTCAAGCGCAAGTGGACGATCTTCATCATCTTCGCGGTGTTCGCGCTCTTCTCGGTGGTGCGCACCTACCTCGCGCAGCCCGTGTACCGCGCCTCGACCACGCTGCAGATCGAGAAGGTGATCCCGCGGGTGCTCGACTACAAGGAAGTCTCGCCGCTCGAGATCCCCGACTACGACTCGGATTTCTACGCGACCAACTACGAGCTGCTGAAGAGCCGCTCGCTCGCCGAGCGCGCGGTGGAGGATCTCGGGCTGCGCAAGAACCCGGTCGCCGCGGGCTCCGAGCAGCCGGCCGCCAGGGCCGTCGCGCCGCAATCCTTCGGCGCGTCCGTGATGGCGTTCTTCACGCGCCTTCGCGAGGGCCCGCCGCCGGTGGAGGTCGATCAGGCCGTGCGCGACGACTACGCGATCGTGAGCGCCTTCCAGGGGTCGGTCACGGTCGAGCCCGTGCGCCGCTCGCGCCTGGTGCGCGTGCACTTCGACAGCACCGACCCGTTCTTCGCCGCGAAGGCCGCCAACACCCTCGCGCAGTCCTTCATCAACATCAACCTCGAGCGCCGCTTCGAGGCCTCGGCCTACGCGAAGACGTTCCTCGAGGAGAAGCTGCAGCAGACGAAGGACAAGCTCGAGGAATCGGAGCGCGACCTGGTCGCGTATTCGCGCCAGATGGAGGTGATGGGCGCGGACGACAACAAGAACATCTTCAACCAGAACCTCCAGGACTTCAACGCGGCGCTCGGCAAGGCCGAGCAGGAGCGCATCCACGCGGAGGTGGCCTACCGCCAGGCCCAGGACAATCCCGACTCGCTGCAGGTCGTCCAGGAGAACCGCAACATCCAGGCGCTCAAGCAGGCGAAGAGCAAGCTCGACGCCGAGTACCAGGAGAACCTGAAGATCTACAAGCCGGCGTTTCCCAAGATGCAGCAGCTGCAGGGACAGATCACCGAGCTGGACAGCCAGCTGAAGGCCGAGCTGGGCGAGATCCGCAAGGCGATGCAGTCGGCCTACAAGGCGGCGCGCTCGCAGGAGCTGCTGCTCAAGGACCGCCTGGAGGGCGCGAAGAAGCAGCTGCTGGACCTCCAGGGACGCAGCATCCGCTACGGCATCCTCAAGCGCGAGGTCGACACCAACCGCACGCTCTACGACGGGCTGCTGCAGCGCCTGAAGGAAGTGGGCGTGGCGGGCGGCGTGGGCATCAACAACATCTCCGTGGTGGACAAGGCGCAGGTTCCCACCTTGCCGTTCAAGCCCGACCTCGCGAAGGGCGTGACCACGGGCATGGCCATCGGCCTCATCGTGGGCCTGCTGGTCGCGTGGCTCCTCGAGCACCTCGACGACTCGATCCGCTTCGCCGACGACGTGGAGCGAGAGACCGGCGCCGCTGTGCTGGGCGTGGTTCCCAAGCTCAAGGTCCCGGAGACGGAGCGCAACCGCGTGGCCATCAACGCGCACCACGATCCCAGCTCGCCATTCTCCGAAGCGTACCGGTCGGTGCGCACGGCGCTGCAGTTCTCCACCGCGAACGGCGCGCCGCGGCGCATGGTGGTGACGAGCAGCTCCAAGAACGAGGGCAAGAGCACCACGGCGCTGGCGCTCGCCATCAACTTCGCGCAGATGGGCAAGCCCGTGCTCCTCATCGACGCCGACCTGCGCAACCCCGTGCTGCACAAGCTGCTGCAGGTGGACAACTCGCAGGGGCTGTCCAACTGCCTGTCGAGCAACATCGGGCTCATGGCGGTGGTGCAGTCGACCGCCGTTCCCAACCTCTTCGTGATGACGACGGGGCCGCTCCCGCCGCATCCGGTGGAGCTCCTCTCGGGCATGAAGCTCCTCACCATGCTCGCGCAGGCCGAGGAGCATTTCGCGCACGTGGTGGTTGACGGCCCGCCGGTGCTCGGCATCGCCGATTCCATCGTGCTCAGCAACCAGGTCGACAACGTGGTGTTCGTGATCGAGTCGGGCCGCACGCGCAAGGGCCACGCGAAGAACGCGCTGAAGCGCCTGCAGCAGGCGGGCGTCGAGCCGCTCGGCGTGATCCTCACGAAGATCGACGCCTACCACGACCTCTACGGGTACAACGCGTACTACTACCAGTACGCGGCCAAGACCCCGCTCCCGAAGCGCCAGGCGAGCGAGGCTTGACCCCATGGCGAGGGCCCAAGGCTCCGGCGCCGCAGCGCTCGTCCCGCTGCTCCTCGCCTTCCTGAGGGAACCGGCGCGCGAGCGCCCCCGCTACACCGTCGGGCGCGAGCCCATCGAGCGCGGCGACCACGTGCTGCGCTTCGCGCAGGGCCGCTTCCCGCCGCAGGTGATCGCGAAGACCACGCCTTCGGAGCGCATCGAGCTGCGCGAGGCGGCGCAGGCGTTCATCCGCCAGGTGTGCCTCTGGGACAACGCGACCCACTACCAGCTGCTTTGCGTGCGTGCGGACGCGCGGCGCGACGCCATCAAGGAGAACTACCGCCTGCTGATGGCGCTCATCCACCCGGACCGCAGCGACCCCGACTCCGCCTCGTGGCCCCACGACTGCGCGCAGCGCGCGAACCTCGCCCACGAGACGTTGATGGACGAGGCGAGGCGGCGCGAATACGACGCGTCGCTCGAGCGCGTGCGCGCCGTGCATTACTCGGTGCCGCACGCGGTGGAACGCCGCGAGCGCCCGGTACCGGGCCGTGGCGCGCGTGTCGCCGCGGTTGCCGTCGCGATCTGCGTGATCACCGCGGCCTTCGCGGCCTTCGAGGCATTCTTCCCGGACGACGCGCACGAGTCGGCCCTTCTCGGACAGTGGTCGGCCTCGCGCTCGCCGCAGGCCGCGGGCTCGCGCGCGCCGCGTTTCATCGAAGCCGCGCGTGTCGACGAACGCGAGAAGGCTGCCTCGAGGCCGGCCTTCGAGCTGCCGGTGCTGGCCCCCCTGTGGCGGGCGATCACCCGATCGGAGCCCGTGCACGAGGACGGCCGCGCCCAGGGATCGAAGGCGCCGCCCGCGATCCTGCCGCCGCCTCCCGTGCAGGCGGAGCCTGCGGCGGTCGCGCCGGTGACGCGGGTCGCGCAGGTGAGCGGGCCGCCCGCGAAAGCGGCTGCGCCCGGGGAAGCGCCCGCGCCCGCAGCCGTGCCTGCCGCGCCCGAGGCCGCTGCCACTTCCGCGCCGGTCGCAGGGATCGCGCCCCAGGACATCGAGCTCGTCGTCGTTCGCCTCATCGATTCCTACGAGGCGGGCGACATCGAGCGGTTGATGGCGCTGGTCGATCCGCGCGCGGCGAGCTACGCGCCCACGCTCGCGATGCGCCAGTCGTACGAGGAATTCTTCCGCGCCACGCGGGGGCGCAAGCTTCGCCTCTCCAACCTCGACTGGCAGGACACGGACCATGCCGCGCGCGCGCGCGGCTCGGCGGTGCTGCAGGTCGAATACACCGACGCGCGCGGCATCGTGGAAAAGCCCGTCGACGTCGAGATGGACATCGCGCTGCGCGAGGGCGTGCCGCGCATCGTCCGCCTGAAGCTCTTTCCCAACGCTTCGTAGCATGACCCGCGCCTGGATCGCGCTCGCCTCGGCCGTGCTCCTCTGGCGGGCGATCGCCGTGAACGCGCTGCTCTACGACGAGGATGGCCGCCCCGCGGTCGTCGCGTCGCCGCGCGCCCTGGAGGGCAATGCACGCGATGCCGATCGCGGCGTGCTCGAGGCGATCCTGCGCGAGAACCCCGCCAATGCGCTCGCGTACCTCGGGCTCGCGAGCCGGCTCCAGGCCGCGGGCGAGGCGCCGCGCGCCGCGCGCGCATTCGCCGCCGCATACGAGGTCGCGCCCACCGACCGAGACGTGCTCGTATCGGTCGCCGGCAATCTCCTCGCCGCGGGCCGGACCTCCGAAGCGCTCCCGCTCCTGGGCACCGCCGTCGAGAACTACGCGGACGTTCGCGAGTGGGGCTTCGCGGTGCTGGCGCAGGTTCTCTCGTCGGGCCTCGACCCGAAGGCCTGGAACGCGATCGTGGAGCGCGATCCCGCGTGGCTGGGCGATTTCGTGCGCGCCTCCTGCCGCAAGGGCATGGACCCGGCGGTGCTCGCGCCGCTCTTCCTGCGCCGCGCCGCCAAGGGCGCCGCGAGCCGGGAGGAAACGGGATGCCTCGTGCAGCGGCTCCGCGCGAGCGGGCGCTGGGACGAGGCCTACCAGCTCTGGCTGGACAGCCTGCCGCGCGAGCGGCTCGCCGACGTGGGCTTCGTGTTCAACGGCGGGTTCGAGTTTCCCGCCAGCGGAATCGGTTTCGACTGGATTCCCGACACGAGCCTCGAGCGCGACTCGGGGCACGGCGTGGAGTTCTCGCGCACGCGGGGCGCCACGGGCGAACGCGCGTTGCGCGTGGCCTACACGGGCAAGCGCCAGTCGGGAGTGCCGATCGCGCAGTACTTGTCGCTCCCGCCGGGCCGCTATTCGCTGAGCGGCCTCGCGCGCCCGGAGCGCGTGAGCGCGGGCCATGGCGCGCGCTGGACCGTTCGCTGCGTGGGACCCGGCGAGGCCTTGTCGGAGCCCGTCGCCGCCTCCGATCGCTTCGTGGGCTCGAGCGACTGGGAGCGCTTCGCGTTCGACGTGGCCATCGCGCCGGGTTGCCGTGGACAATTGCTGCAGCTCGAGCCCATGGCCTCGGGGGCAGGCCCCGTGTTCCTCGCGGGAAACCTCTGGTTCGACAACCTCGTCCTCGAGCAATACCATTGACGCCATGAGACATGCATCCATGCGAATCGCCGCCGCGCTCTTCCTGCTCGCCTTCCAGTGCGCGCAGGTCACCGCGGCCGCGGGGCCTGCCGCCGAAACCTCGGCGGTCGCGAAGTTGAAGGACGTGAAAGGCGGCGTCCTCGTGAGCAAGACCTCCGGGCTTGCCGCGGGCACGGAAGGAATGCGCCTCGCCGTGGGCACGCGCGTGATCACCACGAGCGACTCCCACGCGCAGGTGGTCTACGACGACGGCTGCCACGTGTCGCTCGAGCCGAACCAGCGGTTCCAGGTGGAGCGGGGCAGGACATGCGAGGCGCTGGCGCTGCTGCCGGAATCGATCGTCCCCGCACCCGCGGCCGTCACGGCCTCGGCGACGGGCACCCAGCTCTTCGTCCAGGACGTCATGGTGCCCGCCCTCGCCGCCGTGGGCATCGCCGAATTGCTCCGGCGGCACGATGATCGCGCGGTGAGCCCGAATTGATCCCCGGGCAGGACCGGCAGCACGGCGCGACGACGGGGCCATCGGGCCCCGTTCTCTTTTGGATCGCCGCCGCGATGCTCGTGTTCGCCCCGCTCGTGCGCGGCGGAAACCGGCCATTGCCGCTCCTGGCGCTCGAATGCGCGGCCATCGCGATGCTGGCGCTCATGGCCTGGCGCGATCGCACGGCGGGCCTCGCCGCGGCGCCGGCCGCGCTGCGATGGGCGATCATCCTGCTG
>DATBEA010000021.1:0-6047 GCA_036276215.1 Usitatibacter sp. | reverse complement strand
TAGCCCGACGCGTAAGCGAGGAAACACGGTAGGCCACAGCATCGCCTTCACTCAAAACAGGGAGATTGCCATGAGTGCACCGCTACGGGCGCTTGTAATTGATGATTCCAGCGTTATGCGAAAAATGGTCATGAAGGGGCTTACCGAAACCAAGTTAGCCGAGTTTGAATTCGCCGAGGCCGAGGACGGGGCGGTCGCCCTGGACAAGCTGAAAGCGGGCGAGCAGCCCGCTCGCGTCGTCCACGAGTACTCCACCGATCCCGTCGCGCTTCGCAACGACGGCATCGTGGAGGGCACCGACAAGGGATTTCCCGAGGAGGTCGCCGCGGCGATTCGAACGGCCCCGCTGAACCAGCCGGTCGGCCCGATCCGCACGGGACACGCGTACGAGGTCGTGATCGTCATGGACCGGATTCCCGGCGGGACCGTCCCCTTCGAGAAAGCGAAGGGGGCCCTGATCGACGCCGAGAAGGACAAGTTCCGCAAGGCGGCGATCGACGAGAAGCTCGGCACCATCACCAACTCGAAGGACGTGAAGATCTACGCCGAGCGCCTCGAGCCGCTCAAGCTGAACGTCGACCGCGACGCCGTCCGCCGGATGCACGTGGAGAAGGCCCGCCAGGCCGAGGAGGAAAAGCAGCGCCGCCTCCTCGAGGAGGCCAAGAAGGGGTCGGGCGGCTGAGCGCGCCGCGCGATGCCGTGACGGCTTCGAGCCGCGATGCGCTGGCCCGCGCGTTCGCGGCGTTCTCGGGCGGGAATCTGGTCGAGGCGGCGCGCCTCTGCGACGCGGTGCTCGCGCGCGAGCCGCGCGACGGCCGCGCGCTGGAGCTGGCCGCGGCCATCGCGCTCATGCAGGGCAATGGCGGCCTCGCGCTGGACCGCGCCCAGGGCGCCGTTGCCTGCCGGCCGTCTTCGGCCACGGCCTACCAGACCCGCGGCCAGGTCTTGCGCAGCCAGGGACGAGCCGAGGAGGCCGAGCGCGACTTCCTGAAGGCCACGCAGATCGACGGCGGCTTCGCCGATGCCCATGCGAGCCTCGGGGCGCTGCGGGTCGTTCGCGGCGACTTCGCGGGGGCGAGGCCCCACCTGGAGCGCGCCGTCGCGAGCCAGCCGCGCGCGGCCGAATGGCGCTACAACCTCGCGATCTGCGACGTGGCCCAGGAACGGCTCGAAGCGGCGCACTCCCAGCTTCGACAAGCCCTCCAGGCGCGCCCAGGCTGGCCCGAGGCGCTCGCGGCATTGGGAGCGGTCCTGGTGCGCCTGGAACGCGGGCCCGAGGCCCTGGCGGCCCTGAAGGCCGCGCTCGCCCTCGATCCCTCGATGCCCCAGGCCTGGAACAACGCGGGCGTGGCGCTGCTCGCGCAGGGACGCGCTCGCGAAGCCGCCGAGAGCTTCCGGCGGTGGGCCGAGCTGGCGCCCGGCGAAGCCGACCCCTTGTGGCACCTGGGCAACGCGCTTCGCTCGGCCGGCGACCCGCGCGGCGCGCAGGCGGCCTACCGCGAGGCGCTGGCGATACGGCCCGATTCCGCGCCCGCCCTCCAGAACCTGGGAAACCTGCTGCGCGAGGCCGGGCGAAACGACGAGGCCCTCGCGATGCTCGAGCGCGCCGTGGCGGTTTCCGGCTCGGCCGAATCGCATTTCAGCCTTTCCCTGGCGCTCCTCGCCGCGGGCCAGCTCGAGCGCGGCTGGCGCGAATACGCCTGGCGCCTCGGTTCGCCGCCCGAGCCCGAGCCCACGCTGCGCGAGGCGCTCCGATCGAATGGAAGGGCCGTGCTGCAAGGTGAGCAGGGCCTGGGCGACCAGCTCTTCTTCCTGCGTTGGGCACCCGAGTGGTCGCGCTCGAACGTGCGCCTGCAATGGGATGGCGACGCACGCGTGGCCCCATTCGCCGCTTCGGTTTCCGTCGCGGCTCTCGACGAATCGCAGCCCTGCGCGGCCCGCGTATTCGTCGGCGACCTGCCGCGGCTCGCGTCGCCCGGAAGCGCCGCGCATCCGCCGCCCGTTGCGCTCGAAGCCTCCGCGAGCGAAGTCGAAGCCGCGCGAAGCGCATTGCAGTCCGCGGGTGCCGGCCCTTACGTCGCCGTCGCGTGGCGCGCGGGATTGCCCGCGGGCGGCGTGGACGAGAAGCTCTCGAAGAACGTGCCCCTGGCCGGGCTCGCGGACGTTCTCGCGCGATGGCCGGGAACGATCGTGTGCGTGCAGCGCGATCCGCATCCGGGCGAGCTGGAATTGCTGCGATCGCGCTCGGGCCGGCCGGTGCTCGATGCCTCGTCGTTCAATGGCGAGCTCCGGCGCATGGCGGGACTTCTCTGCGCCGTCGACGCCTATGCGGGCGTGAGCAGCACCAACGTGCATATCGCGGCGGGTGTGGGGCTCGCGGCGCACATCCTCGTTCCGTATCCACCCGAATGGCGCTACGCGGGCGGCGACGAAAGCCCGTGGTTCCCCGGCTACGCATTGCATCGCGAAGATCCGTCCACGGGGTGGACCGGCGCATTCGAGCAGCTCGGCGCCGCGCTCGCGGCGGCGCGGCCATGAACGCGCCCGCTGCGCGCCGGCCGCCGCAGCGCTGGCTCGTCTACGAGCTGCTGCGCCGCGAGATCTCGCGCCGCTACGCGGGCAGCGTGAGCGGGCTCGCGTGGACGCTCCTGCAGCCGCTCGCCCAGCTCGCGATCTTCTCGCTCGTCTTCAGCCTCATCTTCCGCGCCACGGTGCCCGCCGCGTATCCGGGCGTCTCGTACATGGCGTTCGTGGCGGTCGCGCTCTGGCCGTGGATCATGTTTTCCGAGGCGATCCAGCAGGGCATGGCTTCCGTCGCCGCGAACGCGGGGCTCATCCGCAAGGTGGCGCTTCCGAGCGAGGTGTTCGTCTATGCCGCGGTGGGTGCGTGCTGCGCCGTGCATCTCGCGGGATTCATCGGCGTGCTCGTGGTGCTGCGCATCGCCGGCGAGGCGATCCACCTCTCGGGGATCCCGCTCGCGGTCCTGCTGCTCCTGCCCTACGCGCTCCTCGCGGGCGCCATCGCGCTGGTGCTCGCCGCGCTGCAAACGCTCCTGAAGGACGTGGAGCACGCCACCGGCCTCGTGTTGAGCATTGTGTTCTACGCCACTCCGATCCTGTACCCGCTCACCCTCGTGCCGCCGGCGTGGCGCGGCGTTTTTTCCTTCAATCCCCTCGCTTATCTCACCGGTCGATTGCGCGACGCGCTGCTGGGCGAGCCGTCGTTGCGCCTCGCGGATCTCGCGGTGCTCGCCGCATGCGGGCTCGCCTTCGCCCTGGCGTTGTGGGTATTCCGCCGCCTCTCGCCGTACTTCGAGGACTTCCTGTGAGCCAGGACGCGCTGGTCTCGCTCTCGGGGGTGGGCAAGGACTACCCGAAGATCGCCACCGGCGGCCAACGCCTGCGCACGCTCGCCTCGCTCCTCTTCAGGAGCGGCAGCGTCCCGTCCTTCCGCGCGCTGGAAGGCGTGGACCTGGAGGTGCGTCCCGGCGAATCCATGGGGCTCGTCGGCGAGAACGGCGCGGGGAAGTCGACGCTCCTCAAGCTCATCGCGGGTGTCGCGCGGCCGACCCACGGGACGATGTCGGTGAGGGGGCGCGTGTCGGCGCTCCTCGAGCTGGGCAGCGGCTTCCATCCGGAATACACGGGGATCGAGAACATCTACCTCTCCTCGGCGATCCTGGGCCTCAGCCACCGCGAGGCGCGCGCGCGGGTCCAGTCGATCGTGGACTTCGCCGACATCGGCCCGCAGATCGACGAGCCCATCAAGCACTACTCCTCGGGAATGGTGGTGCGCCTGGGCTTCGCGGTGGCGACGGCGCTCCGCCCGGAGCTCCTCATCACCGACGAGGTGCTCGCCGTGGGAGACGAGTCCTTCCAGAAGAAGTGCATCCACTGGCTCGAGGGGTACCTCGACACGGGCGGCACGCTGCTCCTCTGCTCGCACAGCATGTTCCACGTGCAGACGTTGTGCCGCACGGCCCTGTGGCTGCACCACGGCAAGCCGCGCATGTTCGGCTCGGCCTTCGACGTGACGCGCGAGTACCTGACCTACCACGAGGAGAAGCGCCGCGGCCAGGCGCAGGCCGCGGCGGCGGTCCTGGTCCACGGAAACATGCCGCGCATCGTGCGCTCGTGGACCGAGACGGCCGACGGCGTGAAGACCGGCCAGTTCCGGCAGGGCGAAACGATGGTGGTCCAGGGCGTGGCCCACGAGCCCGACGGGCGCTCGCCCGTGCTCCTCTTCGGGATCATCCGCGCCGACGGCACGCCGATCTACGGCTCGCCTTCCAACGAGCAGGGATTCCGTCCCGTGGCCGCGGGACCCAACGAGTTCCCGTTCGCGATCCGCTTCGAAGGCCTCGCCCTGCTGCCGGGGAAATACTCGGTGAAGCTGCACGCGCTCGATCCCGAGGGCCTTCGCCTCTTCGACACCGTCGAGAGCGAGTTCGTGGTCTCGGGCGAGACCCGTGACATGGGCCTGGTGAGGCTCGACCACCAGTGGATGGCGGGGCGGCGCCCGTGAGCGCAGCGTCGCTCGACGAGGCGCGCGAGCGTCATCGGCGCGGCGAGCTGCCGGGCGCCATCGACGCCTACTCCGAATTCCTCGCGGAAAATCCGCAGCGTGCCGACGCGTGGCACCTTCGCGCGCTCGCGGAGCACCAGGCGGGGCGCCTCGAGGCCGCGTGGCAGAGCGTCTCCAACGCGGTGGGTGCAGGCGATGCGGGCTCGCCGACATTGCTCCTCGCGGGCCTCATCGCGCGCGACCGGGGCGACCTCGCGGCGGCCGACGATTGGTTCGCGCGCGCGGCGTCTTCGCGCCCCGGCTGGGGGCCGCCCCTCGCCAATCGCGGGCAGGTGCTGATGGAGCTCGGCCGCACGGGCGAGGCGCTCGAGGTCCTGCGCGCTGCCGGCGCCGCCGAGCCCACCAACGCGCGCGTGTGGAACAACATGGCGCTGGCGCTCCTGAAGCTGGACCGCCTCGACGAGGCGAAGCGCGCCTTCGAGCACACGCTCACGCTCACGCCGCTCGCGACCGCGCACTTCAACCTCGCCCGCATCCACAACCTGCGCAACGAAGTGCCGAAGGCCATGGAGCAGGCGAACGCCGCGGTGCAGCGCGATCCGGGGCTCACCGATGCGTACCTGCTCCTCGGCGATCTCTACCGCAAGCTTCGCGACGCCGAGGGCATGCGGCGCAGCTACGCGCAGGCCGTGCGCGCGAACCCACGCAGCACGCGCGCCCGCAACGCCTATGCGGAGTTCCTCGCGAGCGTGGGCGATGCCGAGGGTGCGAAGACCGCGTATCGCCACATCCTGGCCGAGGAGCCCGGTGGCCTTCGGGCCGCGCTGGGAGCGGTGCTCACGTTGCCGCAGGTCTATGCGAGCCCGGGCGACGTCGGCGATTGGCGGCGGAAATTCACCGAGGGCCTGGAAGGCCTCGAAGCAAGCGCCGAGCGCTTTCGCTATCCGACCCCGCGCGAAGCCATCGACCAGGCGCGCTGGAGCAACTTCTACCTCGCGTACCAGGGACGCGACGACCGCGAGCTGCAATCGCGCTACGGCGATCTCATCGAAGGCGTCTTGCGCCCCGCTTTCGCGGGCCTCACCGAGGCTCGCGCGCGTGCGCCGAGGCGCGATCGCATCCGCGTGGGCTTCTCGAGCCACTTCTTCTTCAACTGCACGGTCGGACGCTATTTCTCGTCCTGGATCACGCGCCTGGACCCGAAGCGCTTCGAGGCGTACGTGTACTACACGAACGACTGGATCGCCGACGACACGCGGGCCGTGGCCGCCGCCGCGGCGGTCTTCCGCCACCTGCCCGGCCGGTCTTTCGACATGGTCGCGCGGCACATCCTGGACGACCAGCTCGATGCGCTCGTCTATCCCGAGATGGGCATGCACGTCCAGAGCTTCCCGCTGGGCGCATTGCGCCTGGCACCCGTGCAGGTCGCGGGCTGGGGCCACCCGGTCACGACGGGACTGCCGCAGATCGATTACTTCGTCTCGTGCGAAGCGATGGAGCCCGGAGATTCGCCGGGCCACTA
>DATBEA010000020.1:0-4492 GCA_036276215.1 Usitatibacter sp. | reverse complement strand
TCCGCGCAATCCCTACGTGCCCACGGTCCACATGAATGTGCGGTTCATTCGCGCCCAGGCGAAGGACAGCGAGAATGACGTGTGGTGGTTCGGCGGCGGCATGGACCTTACGCCTTATTACCCCTTCGAGGAGGATTGCGTTCATTTCCACCGCGCCAACCGCGATGCGCTGGCGCCCTATCCCGGGCTGCACGCACGCTTCAAGAAGGCGTGCGACGAATATTTCTTCCTCAAGCACCGAAGCGAGCCGCGCGGCATCGGCGGGACGTTCTTCGACGATTTCGACGAGGGCGGCTTCGAGCGGGCGTTCCCGGTGATGCGCGCGGTGGGCGATGCCTTCCTTCCGGCGTACGCTCCGATCGTCGAGCGGCGCCGCGGCCTCGCCTACGGCGAGCGCGAGCGCGATTTCCAGGCATACCGCCGTGGCCGCTACGTGGAATTCAACCTGGTATGGGACCGCGGCACGCTCTTCGGGCTGCAATCGGGCGGGCGCAGCGAATCGATATTGATGTCGCTGCCGCCTGTCGTGAAATGGCGCTACGACTGGAAACCCGCCGAGGGCTCGCCTGAAGGGAAACTGTACGAGGTGCTGACACCGCCGCGCGATTGGGCGAACATGGGCGAATGATTCGTTTCGAGACGCGCACCGAGAAGCTCGCGAGCTCGGCCACGTTCCATCGCAGGCTCGTGCGTTCCGGCACCGTGGGCTTCATCATGGTCGCCGTGTCGCTCGGCATCGGCATGGCGGGTTACGGGTTCTTCGAGCATCTCGGCGCCATCGACGCCTTCCTGAACGCGTCGATGATCCTTTCAGGAATGGGCCCGCTGCACGACCCCGAGTCCATCGGCGGCAAGCTCTTCGCCGGGATCTACGCGCTGTATTCGGGGTTCGCGGTGCTCGTGATCGCCGCGGTCACCTTCGCGCCCGTGATCCACCGGATCATGCATCGCTTCCACGTCGAGACCGGCGACGACGCAGAGAAGGCCGAGGAGGGCGGCAAGGCGCGCCCGAAGGACAAGGCGCGCGCCTCCCGTCGCCGCTAGGACGCGCCTTCGACCAGGAGGAGCCGGCCGTTGCTGTTGGCGCGCCGCAGCGCCTTGGGCTTTTCGTAGTCGGGCGAATCCCACCAGCGCCGCGCGTCATCCACCGTCGGGAACTCGATGATCACGCGCCGCCTCTGCGGCCACTCGCCCTCGAGCACGTGCGTGGTGCCGCCGCGCACCAGGAAGCGGCCGCCGAATTTCTCGATGGTTGCGGGCACCATCGCGCTGTACGACTTGTAGCCTTCGGGATTGGTCACCTCGATTTCGGCAATGACATAGGCGGGCATCTTTTGCTCCTTTCGCGTTCAAACGATCGTCGAAAAGCGCAAGATTAATCCATGGACAGCGGCCAAGGCGACATCCGGCAGGGGGAAGGCGATTTCTTCATCGAGGACGGCGGCAGGCGGGTGGCCGAGCTCACCTTCCACCGCGCGAATGGCGACGTGGTCGTCACCCACACATGGGTGGATCCCGCGCGGCGCGGCCAGGGCGACGCACGCCGCCTGGTGGAAGCGGCCGTCACGCTCGCACGCGCCGAGAAGGTGCGCATCGTGGCGCTCTGTCCCTACGTGGGCAAGGTGCTGCGCGGCGAGGCCTACCGCGACGTGCTGAAGGCCGGCCCCTAGAGGCTCTCGTAGGCGAGCCGCACCGGCTCGGCGCCGTGGATGCGCTCGAGTCGCCGCACCACGAAGTGCCCGCGCGCCATGTCCTGGTAATGGCCGATGAAGACGGTGTTGATGAGGGCCCCGCCGGCCGCGCCGATGACGGGCACGAGCTGCGCGGCGGTCTTCTCGGACACGACGATCCCGAAGCGCGCGGCGATGAGGCTCACGAGCCGCACGAGCGCGGGGCTGGTGCCCTTGGCGAGCCCCTTCTGCGCGAGGTGCTTCGAGGCCTCGGTCACCGCGGTGGCGAGCGCCGAGCGCGTGGCGAAATAGCCCGACTCCGCCGCGTCGTCGCGCTTGTCGCCCGGGCTTCCCAGGGCGAACACCGTGAGGCAGGCGACCTTGGTCTCGATGGCGCGCGGATCCTCGCCCTCGGCGGCCGCGATGTCGGCGATCGACCTCAGGATCAGCGTGGTCGAGATGGGCAGCTCCACGCCGAGCGCCATCATGCCGAAGGCGCCTCCGATCGCGCCGGACGTCGCCACCGCCATGGCGTGCAGCTTGTCGGACGAGGTGGCGCGGCGTTTCGCGCCCAGCGATCCCACGGCGATGTCGAGCGCCTTGTGCAGCGCCTTCTCCGTGGCGCCATGCACGGCCTTCTGCCACTTCGACGGCAGGAGCCGCATGCCCTTCTCGATCGGCGCTCCCGCGAGCGAGGCGATGCGCGTGGCGATCCCGGGGTGCTCGAGGAGGCGCTTGGCGGCGCGCAGCTCCTCCAGGTCGGTGCGCGAGAGCGTCATCGTTTCAGTACGTGTACGAGACCGTGAGCCACGTCTTGCGGATGTTCGCATCGGCGAGCCCCGAGCCCGGGGCGTAGCGCGCGTATTGAAGCCTCGCGTTGAGTCCCCCCAGGATCTCCCAGGTGAGTCCCACGTCCTGCTCGCGCCCGAAGTCGAGCGAGCCCACGTCGGAATGGAAGCGGTGCGCTTCCCCGTAGAGCGTCAGCTGCCCCACGGTCCAGCGCAGCGTGAGCCAGTCGTCGCGCAATCCCTGCGGCGGCGTGAAGAAGAAGTTGAGCGTCCAGCCGTTGTACGCGTAGAAATCGGTGAGCGGCATCTCGACGCCGAAGACGCCCGCGTTGCTTCCCTTCACCTCGCGGTCGGCGCGCACGGTCCAGTCGCGCGAGGCGAGCCCCGCGCCCAGGCGCCAATAGCGTGCGTCGATGCGCGAGTCGCCGCCCGCATACGAGTCCTGGTGCGCTACATCGGCGAGGTACGGCACCTCGATGCCGTTGGCGAAGCGCCACGCGGTTCCCTCGGCCTTCACGCCCACCACGCGATACGAGTTGTTCGCGAACCCGGTGAAGGCGCCGTTCTGCGGCTGGTCGTGCAGCACCGCGTACGCGGCGATCGCATGCTCCGGCGTCGGGTTCCACGCCGCGTCCAGGAGCGTGAGGCGCAGCTTGCTGGTCGTCCCCGAAGTCGTGCGCACGTGGTCGAAGTAGCTCGCCGAGAGGCGCAAGCGCTCGAGCGCGTCGTAGGCGAGGGCGACGCCGTCGAAGACCTGCGGGATCTGGC
Organism: Usitatibacter sp.; assembly: GCA_036276215.1. Classification (GTDB taxonomy): domain Bacteria; phylum Pseudomonadota; class Gammaproteobacteria; order Burkholderiales; family Usitatibacteraceae; genus Usitatibacter. Next base: position 1,266 of record DATBEA010000020.1, on the reverse strand, counting down.
GGAAATCGTTGTCGCTCACCCAGCGATGGTTTTCCAGGCGCACGACCTGCCGCCCGAGGCGCGCATGGATGCCGCCATCGCCCGAGTAATCGAGGTACGCCTGGTTCACCCCGTTGTAGGTGGGATCCGGGAGGAGCGGGTATGGCGACGTGGCGAAGTCGTTCGGGTCGTCGTTGAAGTGCGCGGCACCGGGGTGCGAGGCGTTGATCCCGTCGACGCGCACGCGCCAGCCGTGATACGGCGCCGTGGTCCAGCCGATGACGGTGCGCATGGTGCCCCCCTCGGTGACCTGGGGGTAGTCGCTCTCCACGATGCGGTTGTAGCGCGGGCGCAGCTCCAGGGTGAGGCGTCCGTGCGCGATGGAGTCGGCGATGCTGAAAGGCTCGGGGGACTCCTGGGCGTAACAAAGTGTTGCTGACAGCGCCGCGGCAAGCGCGATTGGCGGTGCGATGTGTCCGGCGGATAGAATAGGAAATCTCATTTCGTCGGCTCCGCCGCGAGTCTCCGCCAGCTTGCATCCGATGTCCAGACTTGCGGCCGCGCTCGCTCTCGCGACGGCCTCGGCCGCAGGCCGGGCGGCCACGGTCGACGTCCACGTCCACGACGCCGCGGGCGGCCCCGTGGCGGACACAGCCGTATACGCCATGCCCGCCTCGGGATCGGTCGAGGCGCGCCCCGGGAAGGCCGTCGTGCAGATCGAGCAGGTGGAACGCGAGTTCGTTCCCTACCTCACGGTCCTGCAGACGGGCACCACGGCGAGCTTCCCGAACCGCGACCCGATCCTCCACCATGTATATTCGTTCTCGCCGGCCAAGACCTTCGAGATCAAGCTCTACACCGGGCAAAGCCCCAGCTCCGTCACCTTCGACAAGCCGGGAGTGGTCACGCTCGGGTGCAACATCCACGATTGGATGATCGCCTACGTGCTCGTCGTCTCGACGCCCTGGTTCGCCAAGACCGATGCATCGGGGACGGCGAAGCTTCGCGACCTGCCGCCGGGATCGTACGCGCTGCACGCGTGGCATCCCCAGCAGCGCACGGGCGTCGAGCCCGTGACCGTCGTGATCGAGGGCGCGGCGAGCGCGCCTGCGCTCTCGTTCACGATCGACGTCGCGCCGCGCAGGCCCAAGTACAAGCCGCCCTTCGACCGCCTCAAGTACTGATGGCCTCCGCGAACGAGAGGCGCCTCGAGCTGCCGCGCCGCTTCTCCACGCTCGGCGCGCGCATCGTGGGCTTCTTCGTGGCGCTGCTGGTGCTGGTCCAGGG
>DATBEA010000019.1:0-8074 GCA_036276215.1 Usitatibacter sp. | reverse complement strand
GCGGGCACGGCGATCTGCTGGGCGCCGTCCAGGATCGCGCGCGTGAGGGGCTTCTTCATCGCGAGGTTGCGGTGGATGTTCTCGACCTCCACCGTGGCGTCGTCCACGAGGATGCCCACCGCGAGCGCGAGCCCGCCGAGTGTCATCACGTTGATGGTCTGCTTGAGGAGTGCCAGGACCGCCAGCGAGGTGAGGATCGAGAGCGGAATGGAGATGCAGACGATGAGGGTGCTTCGCCAGCTCCTCAGGAAGAGCAGGATCATGAGCCCGGTGAGCGCGGCGGCGATCGCGGCCTCGCGAAGCACGCTGCCGATGGCGGCGCGCACGAAGATCGACTGGTCGAAGAGCTCCTGCACCTGCATGCCCGCGGGGAGGGTGCCGCGAAGCTCGTCGAGCACGCCCTTCACGCCGTCGACGATCTCGAGCGTGGAGGCCTGCCCGTGCTTGAGCACCTCGAGGAGCGCTCCGCGCCGCCCGTCCTGGCGCACGATGTTGGTCTGGACCGACGAGCCCTGGCGCACCTGCGCCACGTCCTTCAGCAGGATCGCGGCGCCGCCCACGTTGCGGATGGGCAGCTCGTTCAGCCCTTCCACCGTCGCGGGGCTGCTGTTCAGCTTCACGAAATACTCGCGGCCGCCGACCTTGGCCGTGCCCGCGGGCAGGATCAGGTTCTGCGCGGCGAGGGCGTCCGAGATGTCGGTTGCCGAAAGGTGCTTGGCGTAGAGGGCGTCCGGATCGAGGTCCACCATGATGGCGGGACTCTTCCCCCCGTAGGGGAGCGGCACCGAGGCGCCTTCGACGGTGGCCAGGCGCGTGCGGATGAAATTCTGGCCGGCATCGAAGAGCTGCTGCTCGGACAGCGTGTCGCTGTGCAGCCCGATCTGCAGGATCGGCACGCTCGACGCGTCGTAGGCGATGATCCCGGGCGCCGTCGTGCCCGCGGGCATGGGCTTGAGGATGGTCTGGGAGAGCGCGGTGATTTGCGCGATGGCGAGCTCCACCTTCACCTGCGGATGGAAGAAGACGCGCACCACCGAGGTTCCCGGATACGACGTCGATTCCATGTGCTCGATGTCGTTCACCGTCGTGGTCATGGCGCGCTCGTCCACCGTCACGATGCGGTCGGCCATTTCCTGGGGCGACATCCCGGCGTAGGACCACACCACGCTCACCACGGGGATGTCTATGTACGGGAAGATGTCCTTGCGCATGGTGACGATCGCCACGATGCCCAGGACAAGCATCATCAACGCCATGACGGCGAAGGAGTACGGACGGCGCAGCGCGAGCTTGACGATCCACATGCGCGGGCGCGAGGCCTCCGTGGCGCTGGGAGGCTCTTATGACGGAGCCGGCGCGCCAGAGTTTCCGCAAGGCGCGGCGTGGCGGGTTCTTGCCGCTAGGGCGTCAGCGCGGGCGCTCGATGCGGTCGAGGAGCGCGTCCACGTCGACAGGCTTGGCCATATGCTCGTCGATGCCGGCCTTGCGGGATCTCTCCTGGTCCTGCGGACGCGTGTAGCCCGTGGTCGCGACGATCAGCGTGTCGCGAAGCTGGGGATGGCGGCGCATCTCTCGCGCGACCGAGTAGCCGTCCGTGTCCGGAAGGCCGATGTCGAGCATCACCGCATGCGGGCGCATCTCCAGCGCCGCCTCCAGGGCCTCGGCGCCGGTGTGCGCGCAGGCGACTTCATGGCCCGCGTTCGTGAAGAGCATGCGCATCGACTCGGCCGAGTCCACGTTGTCGTCGACGACCAGGACGCGCCGGGTGTTGCGGCGAGTCCCGCGAGCGCGCGACGGCGCGACATCGGCCGCATCCTTGGGCGCCGCGATCGCGGGAAGCCGAACGATGAACTCGCTTCCCAGGCCGATGCCCGCGCTCGCCGCGTCGATGCTCCCGCCGTGAAGCTCCACGAGGCGGCGCGCCACCGTGAGCCCGAGGCCCATGCCGGTACGGTTCCTCTCGCTCGAAGGATTGGCCTGGACGAACGGATCGAAGATCCGGGACAGGATCGCGTGGTCGATTCCCACGCCGTTGTCGCTCACGCGCAGCGCCGCGCTCATGCGTTCGGGCGCGACTCGCGAGGGCTCGGCGGCGAGCTCGATGTCGATGCGCCCGCCGTTGCGGGTGAACTTCGAGGCGTTGCTGAGGAGGTTGGAGACGATCTGCTCGAGGCGCATCGGATCGCCGTCCACCCAGATCGGATCCGAGGCGAGCGACGCGCCCAGCACCTGCTGGCGCGCATCGCGGTCGGCGGCCGTGGCCTCGATCCCCGCGCGCACCACGGCGCCGAGCTCGACCGGTTCGCGCCGGATGTTGATCACGCCCTGCGTGATGCGGGAAATGTCGAGAAGCTCCTCGATCATGCGCACCATGTTGCCGGTCTGCCGGTCGATGATGCCCTTCGCGCGCGATATCGTCTCGGGGGCGTCGGGCACTTCGAGCAACCTCGAGGCGTTGCGAATGCCCGCGAGCGGGTTGCGCAGCTCGTGGGCGAGCATCGCGAGGAACTCGTTCTTGGCGTGGTCGAGCTCGAGGAGGCTCGCCTCGGCCTGCTTCAGGTCGGTGATGTCGAAGCTGCCCCCGACATAGCCCACGATCCGGCCATCGTCGTGGCTGCGCGGACTGGCGACGGACTTCATCCAGCGGTAGGTCCCGTCGAAGCGGCGCATTCGCGCGCGCGCCTCGAAGACGCGGCGGGAGGCGACCGCCGCCGCGTAGGCGTGCTCGAAACCGGCGCGATCCTCCGGATGGACGAAGCGCGAGATGCCCGAGCCGCGCAAGGACGCCTCGGGCTCGCCCACGAAGTCCTCGAGCGCCTTGTTCACGAACTGGCAGTGGCCCTCGATGTCGTTCATCCAGATGAGCACGGGGGCGCTGTTGGCGATGAGCGCGAAGCGGCCCTCGCTCTCGCGCACCGCCTGCTCGCCGCGCTTCACGTCGTCGATGTCCACCACCACGATCACCGCGCCCTCGATCACGTTCTCGAGCGTGCGGTACGGGCGCACGCGCACCAGGTGCCAGCGCCCGGCGCGGTCCTGCGCCTCGCGCTCGCGCGTGGCCATCGTCTCGATGACCTCGGCCACCATCGGCTCGATGCCGTCGGCCATGAGGTTCAGCTTCACGTCGCTCACCGGCCGCCCGATGTCGCCGGGGATCAGGTTGAAGAGCTTCTCCGCGGCGGGCGTGAAGCGGCGGATCTTGAGATCCGCACCCAGCATCACGATGGGCAGCTGCACGCTCCCGATGAGGTTGGTGAGGTCGTTGTTGCTCTGGGAGAGCTCGTTGTTGCGGTTCTGCAGCTCTTCGTTGACGGTGGCGAGCTCCTCGTTGGACGACTGGACCTCCTCCTTCGAGGTCTCGATCTCCTCGTTGATGCTCTGCAGCTCCTCGTTGGCGGATTGCACCTCCTCGTTGGCGCTTTGCAGCTCCTCGTTGGATGCCTCCTGCTGCTCGATCACCGATTGCAGGTACTCGCGCGTGGTGGAGAGCTCCTGGCGCAGGTGATCGATCTCCTTCTCGCGATTCGGCTTTCCGCGCGAGCTCGAGCGCCGCGCGGCGTCGGTCTCGGCCTTTTCGTTCAGGCGCCGCGCGCGCGCGTTGAGGCTGCCGGCCGGCTCCTCGAACACGACGAGGAACGAGCCCACCGCGCCGCCGCGGCCGACGAGCGGGATCACCTCGATCTCGACATCGCGCCACGTGCCGGCGCTGCGCACCCGGAGGTTCTTGGAGCGGGTGGGCAAGCCGCTCTTCCGCGATTCGGCAAGGGCGCTGCGAACGCCGACCAGCAGGCCCTCGCGCAGCATCTTGAGCAGGTTCAGGGTCGGCTTCCCGGGGGCTGGCGCGAGGAAGGCGCCCGTGTCGCCGCGGAACTGGATCACGTCGAGCTCGTCGTTCACCACCACGGAGGGCGGCGCGAAGCGCGAGATGAGGGCGCGCTCGGCATCGCGCTGGCTCTCGGTGCCGCTGCCGTCGCGCACCGCCGGGACCGGCGGCTGCGAGGCGCTGCGATGGGGCTGCCAGCGCACCGCCGGCGGCACCATGTAAGGCTGTCCCACGGGCTTCTTCGCGTAGATCTTGTTCTTCGAGTCGCGCACGTCGAAGAGGTCCCGGTACGAGCCGATCGTCTCGGAATTTCCGAGCCAGAGGTAGCCGCCGCTGCGAAGGGCGTAGTGCAGCATCGGGATCATGCGCTGCTGCATCGACGGCTCGAGATAGATCAGCATGTTGCGGCACGCCACGAGGTCCAGCCGCGAGAAGGGCGGGTCGGCGAGCACGTTCTGGCGCGCGAACACGCACATGTCGCGCAGGGGCTTGGCGATCCGGTAGCTGCCGTCCACCTCCATGAAGAAACGCCGCAGCCGCTCGGGCGAGACGTCCTGGGCGACGCCCTTGGCGTAGAGGCCGGCGCGGGCCTTCTCGATGCCCACGCCGTTCAGGTCGGTCGCGAAAATCTGGGCCGCTACGCGCCGCCCCGACTCCTCGGCGTATTCGGTGAACGCCATGGCGAGCGAGTAGGCCTCCTCGCCCGTGGAGCAGCCCAACGCCCAGATGCGCACCGGCTCGTGCCGCAGCCGCTCGTTGGTGATTTCCGGGAAGACCGTCGCCTTGAGCGCCTCGTACGCGTCGGGATTGCGGAAGAAGCTGGTGACGTTGATCAGCACGTCCTGGAAGAGCGCGTCGACTTCCGCGGGGTCTTCCTCCAGGAGCTTCAGGTATTCCTTCAGCCCCTCGATCCGGTGCAGCACCATGCGCCGGGCGATGCGCCGGTTGAGCGTGTTGCGCTTGTACCCGTCGAAATCGACGCCGGTGCCCTTGCGCAGCATGCCGATGATCTTCTGCACCGTGCTCTCGTGAGCCTCGATCTGGGCGTCGGCCGGGCCCACGAAGGGGTGTTGCGCGATGCGTCCGAGCTCGCGGCCGATCTCGCCTGCCGGAAGCACGAAGTCCACGACACCCGTGGCCACGGCGCTCCGGGGCATGCTCGATTGCTCGGCGGAGTCGTCCTGGGCGAAGGTGATCCCGCCGCCGGCCTTGATCTCCTGGATGCCGAGCGAGCCGTCGTTGCCGCTGCCGGAGAGCACCACGCCGATGGCCTTGTAGCCGTGCTCCTCGGCGAGCGAGCGCATGAAATGGTCGATGGGGCGCTGCTGGCCGCGCAGCTCCGTGCGCGGCGAGAGCTGCAGCATGCCTTCGCCGTACACCAGGTTCTTCGCCGGGGGGATCACGTACACCTGGTTGGGCTCGACCGGGGTCTTGTCGGCCACCGTGCGCACCGGCATGGTGGTGGACCGCCCGAGGATCTCGCTCAGCATGCTCTCGTGGGTGGGCGACAGGTGCTGGACGATGACGAACGCCATGCCCGTGGCGGGCGGCACCTCGGCCAGAAAGGCGCTGAGCGCCTCCAGGCCTCCGGCCGATGCGCCGATGGCCACGATGGGGAAGGGCGGGCTCTCATCCGGGGTCAGATGGTTTTCGACTACCGGATTCACCGCCGGAAGCACAGGATCTGCCGCGTGCGCGGCTGCGCCCGCCGGCCTTTTCTTGCGTGGCATCAGGTTCTCGGATTTGTGTCTCGATTGTGCGACAGGTGCCGTCAAAGTCAAGCATCCGAACGGCCGTCACACTTCGTGACGCGTAGGGGTTACCGCCCGGCGGTGAAAATGGGCATGATTTCGGCATGAAGACACGACTCGCGGCCGCGGCGGCCCTCTTCCTCGCCGCATGCGGGGGCGGCGGCGGCGGAGGCGACACTTCGGCCCCTGCCGCGCCCACTCCCACGGTCAACACCACCGATCCCGCGTTCTACTCGTCCGCGGGGAACGCGCTGCTGGAGACTCCCAACGAGATCACCGGGGTCACGCATCACGGGATCGCCATCGGCGGGACCACCCTCAACTACACGGCGACCGCCGGCCACATGACGGCCCTGGCGCTCGGCTCCGGCGCGGCCGAGGCGAGCTTCTTCTACGTGGCCTACACGGCCGACGGCGCGGACCTCAACACGCGGCCCGTCACGTTCTTCTACAACGGCGGGCCGGGCTCGGCCACCGTCTGGCTGCACCTGGGCTCGTTCGGTCCCAAGCGGCTCGCGGTGAATGCACCCTCGACGACCACGCCCAGGCCGTTCTCCCTGGTGGACAACGCCGAAAGCCTCATCGACAAGAGCGACCTGGTCTTCGTGGACGCCGTGGGGGCGGGGCTTTCCGAGGCGGTCGCGCCCAACACCAACAGCACCTTCTGGGGCGTGGACGCCGATGCCGCCGTGTTCCGCGATTTCGTGATGCGCTACGTGGCGGTGAATAACCGCGCGGCCTCGCCCAAGTTCCTCTTCGGCGAGTCCTACGGCACGACCCGAAGCGCGGTGCTCGCGAACCTGCTCGAGACGGCGGGCGTCTCGCTGAGGGGCGTGGTCCTTCAGTCCTCGATCCTCAACTACAACACCAACTGCGGGATCTTCGAGACGCCGGTGATCAGCTGCTTCGGCTTCCTGCCCAGCTACGCGGCCGTCGGCGCGTGGCTGAACCTCGTGCAGCCTCCCGAGCCCATCGCCCAGCTCCCGGCCTACATGCAGCAGATGCGTGCCTTCGCGATCAATTCGTACGATCCGGCGGTCGCGCGCTGGACCGCAAGCCACGCCGCGCCCGACCCCGCGCTCGTGGGCCAGCTCGTGGCCGACACGGGCATGGCCGCGACGGGATGGAACGCCAACTTCAACATGGACCCGGGCTATTTCCACGACAACCTCGTGCCCGGCTCGGTGATCGGCTTCTACGACGGGCGCATGGTGGCGCAGCGCGGCACGCCCCTCGCAGCCGCCGACGATCCGTCCACCACGATGTACGACAGCTCGTTCGGCTCGACCATCCTCAGCTACCTCGCGAACGACCTCCACTACACCAACGGGTCCGGCTACACCGTCCTCGGCAACGCGATCAACTCGTGGAATTTCCGCCACAACGGCGCGGCGCTGCCCGACACCGTGCCGGACCTCGCCGCGGCGCTCGCCCACAACCCGAAGCTCAAGGTGTTCTCGGCCAATGGCTATCATGACCTGGTCACGCCCTTCTACGTGACCGAGAACGACATCACCCGCTTCAATGGTAACGCGAACATCGCCGTGCATATCTACCAGGGCGGCCACATGACCTACCTGGACGACACCGCGCGCGCCCAGGAAAAGGCGGACCTTTCCGCGTTCTATTCCGCCGCGGTCGCGACCAAGGAGGCGCCCGTGCTGCCGCCGGTGATCGCGCCTTACGCGCCCGAGACTCCCGCGCATCCCGCGGCCATGCCGGCTGCCGTCTTCGAGACGCGGCTGCGCGACCCGGCGCTGCCGCAGGCGCTGCGAAATACCGTGCCCACGCCGCCCGTAATGGGCGAGGCATTCGCCGCACAGGTCGAGGCGCGGCTGCGCGCGCCCTTCGACGCCGCACGCGCCGCCACTCCCGGAGTGCTCACGCGCGCGGAGGCGCGCTCGGCCGGGCTGGGCTTCATCGCCCAGCACTTCGATGCGATCGACGCGCGCGGCGCCGGCGCCGTGAGCTTTGCCGACGTGAAGCGCTATATGCGCGAGCAGGGCGCCACGGGGCTGCAGGACTGAGCCTCGACCCACAGGGGTTGCGCGCCCGGATTCGCGGCGAGGGCTTCGCCTTCGCGCCCGCGGCGCGCATGGCGGCCGCGCTGGGCGAGCTTCGCGACTGGCCGGCCTTCGTCGCGGGCTGGGACGGCATGCCGCTCGATACGCAACTTCCCGAAGGCCACCGCTATCGCCGCCGCCGCCACGCGACGCTGTCGGTGGCGCAAGGCGCGTCCGGCTTCCGCGTGGAAGCGCACCAGCCGCACTACCAGGCGCTCGACTACAACCCGCTGGTAGGCGGCATCGAGCGCTGGTTCGAGCCCATGGCGCCCGCGACGCTCGCGAGCGCGACGTTCCAGTCGATCCTGGGCTTCTGCGCCGAGCTCTTCGGCGAGCTTCGACCCGAAGCCGATTGGCACGTCGAATGCCACCAGTTCCGCATCGAGGCGCGTGCCGAGGCGGCGGGGCTTCCCACGCCCGAAGGCGTGCATCGCGAC
>DATBEA010000018.1:0-12070 GCA_036276215.1 Usitatibacter sp. | reverse complement strand
CGACCGCGCCCTGTCAGGCTTTCCCTTGCGGCAGAATGGCGCGATGCCCACCCAAAGCGCCGCGCGCATCGCGATCGTGCTGTCGCGGCCCAGCCATCCGGGCAACATCGGCGCCGCGGCGCGCGCGATGAAGACCATGGGCTTTTCCGACCTGAGGCTCGTGGCGCCCCGGCGCTTTCCCCACCCCGAGGCCGAAGCGCTCGCCTCGGGGGCGGTGGACGTGCTCGAGGCCGCGCGCGTCTTCCCGACCCTCGGTGAGGCGCTGGCCGACGCTTCGCTCGCCATCGGCTTCAGCGCGCGCTCGCGCGAGCTCTCCCACCAGGCCGTGGCGCTGCGGGAAGCCGCGCCGCGCATCGTCGACGCGGCGCAGGCGGGGACCGCGGCGCTCGTGTTCGGCAACGAGACCTTCGGGCTCACCAACGAGGAGCTGGGGCGCTGCCAGATGCTCTGCGCGATTCCGGCGGACCCGCGCTACGCCTCGCTCAACCTCGCGGCCGCGGTGCAAGTCGCGTGCTACGAGCTGTCGGTCTCCGCGGCGATGCCGGGCTCGGCGAAGGATCGCGAGCGCCAGGCGGCGACCGTGGAGGACATCGAGGCGCTCTTCGCGCACTGGGAGGCGACCATGGTCGCGAGCGGCTTCCACGACCCGAAGGAACCGAAGCGCCTGCTCGAGCGCATGCGCCGGCTGTTCGCCCGCACGCGCCTGGAGCGCGAGGAGGTGCGGTTCCTGCGCGGGATGCTCGCCGCCTACGAGAAGGCGATGAAGCGCTAGGTCTCGGCGCTCGCCGTCGAGGGGTGCGGCGCGCTGATGGCGAGCGCCACCCCCGCCATGCAGGCCGCGAGGCTTGCGGCGACCACGAAGAGCGACGGCAGGCCCGACGATTCGACGAGCCATCCGCCCAGCGCCATCCCCGAGCCCAGCCCACTGATGATGCAGGTCGAGCTCCACGTGAAGGCCTCGGTCGCGTAGCGCGGCGGCGCAAGGCGCGAGACGAGCACGGATTGCGCCGCGATGGACGGCGCGATGAGCGCGCCCGCGAAAAACGCGAGCACCGCGAAGATCGCGAGCGGCGGAAGCGGGGCGTGCAGCAGGATGGGCAGCGCCATGAGGGCCATGGCGAAGGCGAACTGCCGCTCGACCGACAGGCGGAAATGCAGGCCGCCGTAGAGCGAGCCGCCGGTGGCGCTGCCGAGCGAATTCACCCCGAGGAGGAGGCCGCCCAGCGCGGGCGCGGCAAGCGCGGTGCCATACGCGGGGTAACCCACTTCCATGAGGCCCAGGCACATGGTGAGCCCGAAGGTCGCCGCGTAGATGAGCCACAGGCGCGGCTCGGTCAGCGGGCCCAGCAGGTGGCGCGCGCCGCCGTCGCCGGGGTGGAAGTAGCGCAGCGCGGGGGAGGCCATGAAGGCGAGGAACGAGACCACGACGGTGACGATGGCGACCGCGAAAGCGGCTGTCGAGCCGAACGCCGCCAGCACCCCGGCCATGATCGCCGGGCCCAGGGTGAAGTTGATCTCGATGGTGACCGAGTCGAGCGAGAAGGCGGTCCGCCGGTCCTCCTCGCGCTCGAAGCGGTGCCGCCACATGGTGCGGGTGAGCGTGGTGATGGGCGAGGAGAAGATGCCCGAGAGCGCCGCGCAGAACGCGACGGTCGCGAAGGACATCCCGAGCTGCGCGGCGAGGAGCGTCGCCGCGAGCGAGAGCGGCTGCATCACGCCCGTCACGTAGAGGACGCGCCTGGGACCGTTGCGATCGACGATGCGCCCCACGATCGGCGCGACCGCGGCGCACGCGATGAAGTCGATGCCGACCGCGGCACCCGCGTCGGCGAAGTTGCCCAGGCGCTCGCGCAGGAACACCAGCATCGAGAAGCCGACCATGCCGATGGGCATGCGCGAGACGAGACCCGTTAGCAGCAACCGGGCGACGTCGGGCTGCCGGATGAACGCGGCGTACTTGCGGAAGATGCTTCTCACGGGAATAGTTGATAATTTTACTCGGGAATACTAGACTGCCGCAATGTTCAGCCGTGTCCGCGAAGACATCCGCTGTGTTTTCGACCGCGATCCCGCCGCGCGCTCGGTCTGGGAGGTGATCACCTGCTACCCGGGTTTCCACGCGCTGCAGATGCACAAGGTCTCCCACGGCTTCTGGAAGATGGGGCTGCGCTGGCTAGGGCGCTTCTCCTCCCACATGGCGCGCTTCCTCACGGGCATCGAGATCCATCCGGGCGCAACCATCGGCCGCCGGGTCTTCATCGATCACGGGATGGGCGTAGTTATCGGCGAAACGGCGGAGATCGGCGACGATTGCACCCTTTATCACGGCGTAACCCTGGGTGGCGTCTCCTGGGACAAGGGAAAGCGCCATCCCACGCTGGGCAAAGCGGTCGTCGTGGGCGCCGGCGCGAAGATCCTCGGACCCTTCACGGTGGGCGATGGCGCCAAGGTGGGCTCGAATTCGGTCGTGGTGAAGGCCGTTCCTCCCGGTGCGACGGTCGTCGGCATTCCGGCGCGACTGGTTGAAGCCGGCGCCGGGCAATCGGAAGCCAATCGCATGGCTTTCGACGCGTACGCCGTGAGCGGCGACCTGGACGATCCCCTGAACAAGGTCCTCCTCACCCTCGGAAGCCGCAGCGAGGACGTTTCCGGACGACTGGCGGAGATTCTCGAGCGCCTCGAGGAACTGGAAAAATCGACGAACGCGCCGGAAGTTCGGCGAAAAACCGGGTAAGCGCCTACTAGCCGGTTGAACCAATAGTTGAGTATAATTGTCGGATATAAAGGATTCCCATGAGACTCTCCACCAAGGGACGCTTCGCCGTCACGGCCATGCTGGACCTCGCGCTGAACGGCGCCGAGGGGCCGGTCACGCTGTCCGGCATCAGCGAGCGCCAGAAGATCTCGCTTTCGTACCTGGAGCAGCTCTTCGGGAAGCTTCGCCGGCATGAGCTGGTGGAGAGCGTTCGCGGGCCCGGCGGCGGATACCACCTCGCGCGCGAAGCCTCGCGGGTGACCGTGGCCCAGATCGTCTGCGCGGTCGAGGAGACGCTCGACTCGACGCAGTGCGGCGGCCGCGAGAATTGCCAGGAGAACCAACGCTGCATGACCCATGACCTGTGGGAGGAGCTGAACGCCACGGTGTACGGCTTCCTCGCCGGCGTGACTCTCGCGCAGCTGGTCGATAAGCAGCGCACCAAGCCCGTCAACCTCGTTCGCGGCAAGGCCCGCCCCCACGAAGGCCAACCGATCACGGCATGACCATGACGACCCCCCGCAAGCATCCGATCTACCTCGATTACTCCGCGACCACGCCGGTGGATCCGCGCGTGGCCGCGAAGATGATTCCCTGGCTCACGGAGCACTTCGGCAATCCGGCCTCGCGCAGCCACGGCTACGGCTGGGAAGCCGAGGAAGCGGTGGAGGACGCGCGCGCCGAAGTCGCGAAGCTCGTGAACGCCGACCCCAAGGAAATCGTCTGGACGTCGGGCGCCACGGAATCGGACAACCTCGCCCTCAAGGGCGCGGCGCACTTCTACAAGACGAAGGGCAAGCACCTCGTCACCATGAAGACCGAGCACAAGGCGGTGCTCGACACGATGCGCGAGCTCGAGCGCGAGGGCTTCGAGGTGACTTACCTCGATCCCGAGCCCGATGGCCTGCTCGACCTCGAGAAATTCAAGGCGGCGCTCCGGCCCGACACGATCGTGGTCTCGATCATGCTCGTGAACAACGAGATCGGCGTGATCCAGCCCATCGCAGAGCTGGGCGAGATCACCCGCGCCAGGGGCATCATCTTCCACGTGGACGCGGCGCAGGCTACCGGCAAGGTCGCGATCGACCTTGAGAAGCTCAAGGTGGACCTGATGAGCTTCTCCGCCCACAAGACCTACGGGCCCAAGGGCATCGGGGCGCTCTACATCCGCAGGAAGCCGCGCGTGCGCCTGGAAGCGCAGATGCACGGCGGCGGCCACGAGAAGGGCTTTCGCTCGGGCACGCTTCCCACGCACCAGATCGTGGGCATGGGGGAAGCCTTCCGCCTCGCGCGCCTCGAGATGGCGGCCGAGAACGAGCGCATCCGCATGCTGCGCGACAAGCTCCTCGCGGGGCTGAAGGACATGGAAGAGATCTACGTGAACGGCGATCTCGAACACCGCGTGCCGCACAACCTCAACGTGAGCTTCAACTACGTCGAGGGCGAGTCGCTCATCATGGGAATGAAGGAGCTGGCGGTCTCGTCGGGCTCGGCGTGCACCTCGGCATCGCTGGAGCCTTCGTACGTGCTGCGTGCCCTGGGCCGCAACGACGAGCTCGCGCACAGCTCCATCCGCTTCACCCTCGGGCGCTTCACCACCGAGGCCGACATCGAGTTCGCAGTGAAGCTCATCAAGGAGCGCATCGGCAAGCTCCGCGAGATGAGCCCCCTGTGGGAAATGTACAAGGACGGCATCGACCTCAATACCGTCCAGTGGGCAGCGCACTAGGAGACGCACATGGCATACAGCGAAAAAGTCATCGACCACTACGAGAATCCCCGCAACGTCGGCTCCTTCGGCAAGGAGGAGAAGGGCGTGGCCACCGGAATGGTGGGCGCGCCGGCCTGCGGCGACGTGATGAAGCTGCAGATCAAGGTGAACGACCAGGGCATCATCGAGGACGCGAAGTTCAAGACCTACGGCTGCGGCTCGGCCATCGCCTCCTCGTCGCTCGTCACCGAGTGGGTGAAGGGCAAGAGCGTGGACGAAGCCGCGACGATCAAGAACACGCAGATCGCCGAGGAGCTGGCGCTCCCGCCGGTGAAGATCCACTGCTCGATCCTCGCCGAGGACGCGATCAAGGCGGCCGTGGCCGACTATCGCAAGAAGCATGGCGCGGAGTCCCGCGCCGAGGACAAGAAAGCGGCGGACTGACATGGCGGTGACGCTTACCCAGGCGGCGGCCCAGCACGTGCAGCGCTACATCGAGCGCCGCGGCAAGGGCGTGGGCCTTCGCCTGGGCGTTCGCACCACGGGCTGCTCGGGGCTTGCCTACAAGATCGAGTTCGCCGACGACATCCAGCCCGAGGACACGTCCTTCGAATCCAACGGCGTTCGCGTGCTGGTGGATCCCAAGAGCCTCGCCTACCTCGACGGCACGGAGCTCGACTTCGTGCGCGAGGGACTGAACGAGGGCTTCAAGTTCAACAACCCGAACGAGAAGGACCGCTGCGGCTGCGGGGAGTCTTTCAACGTTTGACGTCCGCTTTCACCCGCAACCACTTCGAGCTGCTGGGGCTTTCTCCCGGCTATGCGCTCGACCCCTCGGAGCTGGAGTCGCGCTACCGCGAGCTGCAGGGCCGGATCCATCCTGACCGCTTCGCGGCCGCCCCCGAGGCCGAGCGGCGCCTCGCGATGCAATGGGCCACGCGCGCCAACGAGGCCTACAAGACGCTGCGCGACCCCGTGGACCGTGCGCGCTACCTCCTTTCGCTGAAGGGCTTCGACACCGGCGAGGAAACCAACACCGCCATGCCCGCCGACTTCCTCATGCAGCAGATGGAATGGCGCGAGGGCGTGGCCGAGGCGCGCGCGGCGAGCGATGCGGGCAAGCTCGGCGCGCTTCGCAAGCAGATCGGCGAGGAGCACGCCGAGATGCTGCGCCAGCTCGAGCGGGCCATCGACCGCGACTCCAACTACGACGCCGGCTGCTCGCTCGTGCGCAAGCTCCGGTTCCTCGAGAAGCTGGACGAGGAGATCGACGAGGCGCTGCAGTGATCCGGCCCGGCACGCGCACGCGCATCGAGGCGGCGCACCGATTCGGCGCGTTCTATCGCGGCTACCTCGCGAGCCACTATCCCATGGCGCTGGTGTCGTTGGACGCCATGGGCGCCGACGAGGCCGCGCTCGACCGCTTCGGCGCGCATTACCTTCCGAACCTCGAGCCGATCGAAGCCCCGGTGGTTCCCATCGCGCCGGGCGACGAGGCCGCGCACCTGGGCTCGCCGCGCGCATTTCCCGATTGGGTGGCCTACTTCGACGCGGCGATCGCCGCCGACGGCATCGAGGCCGTGCTCGCCCGCTGGATCGACCGGTTGCTGCCCGCCGTGGCGGCGGGGGCCTTCCACGGCGCGATCCGCGCCGCTTACGCGCTCGAAGCCGGTTCGCACCGCGAGATGGCGCACGCACTCGCCTATTGGGCCGCGGCCTACGAGGCGCTGCCGGAGCTTCCGGCGGCATCGGGCCATCTTTCGTGCAGCGAGGTGCTCGCGGCGGTCGGGCGCGATCCCGCATTCGCCGGCAAGCGCCCTCCGGGACGAAACATCCTCGAGCGCACGGCGGCGGCCTCGCGCATGCCGCAGCTCGCCGCGCACGTCGCGGCGACGGACCCCGCGCGCCTCGACCTCGATTCGGTCGCGCTCGCCGTCATCCGCGCGTACGCCGCATCGGGCGACTTCACGCTCCTGCACGGTGTCACGGGCACGCACGCCTTCCGGCTGCTCGCCCCGCACGCGAGCGATTCCGGCGCGGCGCTGCGCGACTTGTGGTGCGCGCTCGTCGCGGCCTACGTGGGAGCGGGCGCGCCACGCGTCGAGGGCTGGGGCCTTTCCGGCGCCGATTCGCTCGACTGGCCCGCGATCCACGCACGCGCCCTCGAGCGCGAAGACGAGCACGACATCAAGCTCGCGTACAGCTGCTGGCGCGAATGGCAGCACCGCGGCGACGACATCTACCGGCGCGCGGCGAGCGCGCGGGTCTCCTGACCATGGCGCTGCTGCAGATCTCCGAACCCGGCGAGTCGCCCGAGCCGCACCAGCGAAAGCTCGCGGTGGGCATCGACCTGGGGACCACGCATTCGCTCGTGGCCACCGTGCGAAGCTCCGTGGCCGAGGTCCTGGCCGATGGCGAGCGGCGGCCGCTCCTTCCTTCCATCGTTCGCTATCACGCAGGCGGGAGCGTTGAGGTGGGCTATGACGCGCGCGCGGCGCAGTCCGACGATCCCGCCAACACGATCGTGTCCGTCAAGCGCTTCATGGGTCGCGGCGTGGCCGACGTGGCGCGTTACGGCGCCCTGCCCTATCGATTCCGCGAGACGCCCGGCATGGTGAGCATCGAAACGGCGGCGGGCGACCGCTCGCCCGTGCAGGTCTCGGCGGAGATCCTCAGGGTGCTGCGCGACCGGGCGGAGCGGGCGCTGGGCGGGGAGCTTTTCGGCGCGGTGGTGACGGTGCCCGCCTACTTCGACGACGCGCAGCGCCAGGCGACCAAGGACGCCGCCCGGCTCGCGGGCCTGAACGTGCTGCGCCTCCTCAACGAGCCCACCGCGGCGGCCATCGCCTACGGCCTGGACCACGCATCCGAGGGGACTTTCGCCATCTTCGACCTGGGCGGTGGAACCTTCGACATCTCGATCCTCAAGCTCACGCGCGGCGTCTTCGAGGTGCTCTCCACCAATGGCGACTCGGCGCTCGGCGGCGACGATTTCGACCAGGCGATCGCCTCGCACTGGCGCTCGCACCATGGACTGGCCGACGCACGCGGCGGCGACACCCGCAGGCTGCTCGCGGTCGCGCGCGAGGTGAAGGAGCGGCTTTCCACCCTCGACGCCGCCGATGCGTTCGCCACGCTTTCCTACGGGCAGAAGCTCCATCTCAGGCTCACGCGCGTGGAATTCGAGCAGCTCACCGCGGGGCTCGTCGAGAAGACGCTCGGACCCACCCGCAAGGCGCTTCGCGACGCGAAGCTCGACGTGAAGGAAGTCGATGGCGTGGTGCTGGTGGGCGGGGCCACGCGGATGCCGCACCTGCAACGCGCGGTGGAATCGTTCTTCGGCAAGCCGCCGCTGAAGGACCTCGATCCCGACCAGGTCGTGGCGCTCGGGGCCGCGATCCAGGCCAACGTGCTCGCGGGCAACCGCGCCGCGGGCGACGACTGGCTCCTGCTGGACGTGATCCCGCTCTCGCTGGGGCTCGAGACCATGGGCGGGCTCGCCGAGCGGGTGATCCCGCGCAACTCCACCATCCCGGCGGCGCGCGCCCAGGAGTTCACGACGTTCAAGGACGGCCAGGTCGCGATGGCGATCCACGTGGTGCAGGGAGAGCGCGACCTGGTCGCCGACAACCGCTCGCTCGCGCGATTCGAGCTGCGCGGCATCCCTCCCATGGTCGCAGGCGCCGCGCGCATCCTCGTGACCTTCCAGGTGGACGCCGACGGCCTGCTCTCGGTGTCGGCGCGCGAGAAGACCACCGGCACCGAATCGTCCATCGTGGTGAAGCCCTCGTATGGCCTTTCCGACGACGAGGTCGCGCGCATGCTGAAGGAGAGCTTCTCGCACGCGGGCGGCGACCGCGACGCGCGCGCGCTCGCCGAGCAGCGCGTCGAGGCCGAGTCGCTGCTCGCCGCGCTGCGCGGAGCGCTCGACAAGGACGCCGATTTGCTCGACCCCGCCGAGCGCTCCACGCTCACGCAGGCCATGGCGCGCGTCGAGCGCGCCTGGAACGGCACCGACCATCGCGCCATCAAGGACGCGGTGGCCGAGCTGAACCACGCGAGCGAGGCATTCGCCACGCGGCGCATGGATCGTGCCGTGTCCGGGGCGCTTTCCGGCAGGCGCGTCGACGAGCTCGCTCGCAAGTGACGAAGCTCACGGTCCTTCCGCACGAGACGCTCTGTCCCCAGGGCGTGGAGATCGAAGCCACCCCGGGCGCCTCGATCTGCGACATCCTGCTCGACCACGGCATCGAGATCGAGCACGCCTGCGAGAAGAGCTGCGCCTGCACCACCTGCCACGTGATCGTGCGCCAGGGCTACGAAGGCCTTGAGCCGCCCACCGAGAAGGAAGACGACCTCCTCGACAAGGCATGGGGGCTCGAGCTCACCTCGCGTCTTTCGTGCCAGGCGCGCGTGGCGGACGAGCCCATCACGATCGAGATCCCGAAGTACACCCTGAACCAGGTTTCGGAGGCCAAGCGATGAAATGGACCGATAGCCGCGAGATCGCGATCGCGCTCGCCGAAGCGCACCCGGATACGGATCCGGCGCTCATCAACTTCGTGGACCTGCGCAACCTCGTGATGCAGCTGCCGGGCTTCTCCGACGATCCGAAGCGATCGGGCGAGAAGATCCTCGAGGCGATCCAGTCGGCGTGGATCGAGGAAGCCGAGTGAGCGACGAGGTCCGGGTCGATGTCGCGAGGCTGCGCTACTTCATCGCCATGGCATTCGAGGCGGTGGGCATGCCTGCGGCCGACGCCCGCGCCGTGGCCGGCCTCATGGCCGAGGCCGACCTGCAGGGCTCCGACGGCCACGGCGTGATCCGCCTGCCGCAGTACCTGAAGCGCATCCGCGCGGGCGGGGTGAACCTGCACCCGGAGATTCGCGTCGAGCGCGAACGCGCCGGCATGGCGCTGCTGAACGGCGACAACGCCATGGGCCACCTGGTGATGAAGCGCGCCGCCGAGCTCGCCATGGACAAGGCGCGGGAGGCGGGCGTGGCCTGGGTCGGCGCGCAGTGGAGCAACCACGCCGGTCCCGCGTCGCTCTACGTGCGCATGATGCTGCCGCGCGACATGGTGGGCCTTTATTTCGCGGTGGGGAACGCCAACCACCTGCCGCCGTGGGGCGGGCTGGAGATGCTGCTGTCCACGAACCCGATCGCCATGGCGATTCCCGCGGCCGAGGAGCCGCCCATCGTGCTCGACATGGCGACCACGGTGACCGCCTACGGCAAGGTGAAGGCGAAGGCCGCGCGCGGCGAGATGATGCCCGAGGGCTGGATGGTCGATCGCGAGGGAAAGCCGCTCACCGATCCGAAGCGCGCCGCCGAAGGCGTGCTGCTTCCCATCGGCGGTTACAAGGGCTATGGCCTCGCGCTGGTCGTCGGATTGCTGGCGGGAACCCTCAACGGCGCCGCGATGGGTCGCGACGTGGTGGACTTCAACGCCGACGCCGCCACGGCCACGAACACCGGCCAGGCCGTCGTCGCGATCGATCCCTCGGCCTTCGGGGACGTGGGCGCGTTCAAGGCGGCGGTCGACAAGGTGATCCGCGACCTGCGCGCTTCCGAGCGCATGCCGGGTGTGGAGCGCATCCTCATGCCCGGCGAGCAGAGCAACGCGAAGATCGTGCGCCAGCGCGAGGAGGGTATCGCCATCGCGCCCGGCCTCATGCAAACTCTCGATCGCCTCGCCGAAACGCTCGACATCCCGCCGCTTCGCACCAACTAGGAGGTTCACCGATGCCCTCGATGCCGCGCCTGCTGCTTGCCGGGGTGCTCGCCGCGTTGCCGCTCGCCACGCTGGCGGACGCCTACCCCACGAAGCCCATCCGCATGATCGTCCCGCTCGCGGCGGCGAGCGCGGTGGACAACGGCGCGCGGATCGTCGCCCAGAAGATGTCGGCCAGCATGGGCCAGCAGATCGTGATCGAGAACATCCCGGGGGCGTCGGGCCAGATCGGAGCCGACCGCGTCGCCAAGGCCGCGCCCGACGGCTACACCATCGGCGGCTTCAACGACAGCATCATGACCATGCTGCCCAACATGGGGCCGAAGCTGCCGTGGGACATCCTCAAGGACTTCGAGCCGGTGTCGCTCGTGGCGACCATCGAGTGGGGGTTGGTCGCCAACGGCGGCGCGGGGCTGTCGAGCGCCGCGGACCTCATCGCGGCCGCGAAAGCCAAGCCCGGCGAGATCAACTTCGGCTCCGGGGGCAACGGCAGCCCGCAGCACATCGCCATGGCGCTCTTCGCGTCCAGCGCGGGAATCAAGCTCACGCACGTTCCGTACAAGGGCGCCTCGCAGGCCGCCCTCGGCGTGGCCGCGGGAGAAGTGCCGGTCGCCTTCCAGGGCATCGCCACGGTCGCGGGGCTCGTGCGCGGTGGAAAGCTGAAGCTCCTCGGTGTCGCGACACCCGCGCCGCTCGCGGCCTTCCCCAATGCGCCCACGGTCTCGGCTTCGGGCCTGCCCGGCTTCCAGTTCAACTCGTGGTTCACCATCGTGGCTCCCGCGGGCACGCCGAAAGAGGTGATCGCACGCCTGAACGCCGAGGTCGTGAAGGCGTTGGCGGACCCCGAGGTCCGAGAGAAATTCCGCGACCAGGGGCTCACGCCGCGTGGGTCTTCGCCGGATGAGCTCGCGAGCGCCACGCGAGAGCAGCTCGCGAAATATGCACGCCTCTTCAAGGAAGCGGGCATCAAGACCGAGTGACCGGTATGGGACCTAAGGCCGATGGAGCGCCTTTCCCCGGCAGCCGATAATTCCTCCCTGCCCGAGAAGGGCGCCACAGGGAGAGCTTCATGCGACGAGTTTCCTTCACGGCGATCGCGGCGGCATTCGTGCTGCTCGCCGCCGCGGCCCAGGCCCAGACGATGGCCGACATCAAGAAGCGCGGCACGATGCGGCTGGGCTATTCGGAAACCTCGGCACCCTTCTCGTTCAAGGCGAAGGACGGCGCTCCCGCCGGCTATTCGATCGAGATCTGCCAGCGCATCGCCACGGCGGTGACCACGGCGGGCGCGCCCGGCGCCAAGGTCGAATGGGTGCCGCTCACGCCCGGAACACGGCTCGAGTCGGTCGCCACCGGCGCCGTGGACATCGAGTGCGGCACCACCACGATCACGCTGTCGCGGCGCGAGAAGGTCGATTTCAGCATCCCGATCTTCGTGGACGCCGCCACGCTCCTCGTTCGCAAGTCCACTGCCACGTCGATCACGCAGCTCCAGGGCAAGAAGGTTGCCGCGGCCCGGGCGACCACCACGATCCCGGCGCTCGAGCGCGCGCTCGCGCGTGGCTTCGTGAAAGTGGAGGTCGTCCGCACCGGGACCGTCATGGAGGGATTCGAGCTCCTGCGGGACGGAAAGGTGGACGCGCTCGCGGGCGATCGCACCGCGCTCGTGGGAACGTTCCTGCAGGGCGGCGGCGCCGAGGGCCTCATGGTCCTCAACGACGACCTCTCGTACGAGCCCTACGCGCTGGTGCTTCGCAAGGACGATTCGGAATTCAGGCTGCTGGTCGATCGCGTGATCGCCCAGCTCTATCGCGGCGGCGAGATCGAGGACATCTACGGCCGCTGGCTAGCCCCGCTCGGGAAGCCCTCG
>DATBEA010000017.1:0-18336 GCA_036276215.1 Usitatibacter sp. | reverse complement strand
GCCCACCGAGGCCTTGAACGCCGCGTAGCGCTCGCGATAGGCCGGGTCCTTCATCATGTCGCGGATCTTCGCCGCCGCGCCCATGCCGGTGCGCCGGCGCAGGAAGGGCGAGAAGCGGGCGAAGCCGAACCAGGCCTCGTCCCACAAAAAGACGATGTCGGGCTTGATGGCGAGGCACTCGAGCATGGTCTGCTCGACGTTCGCCACGTGGCCGTCGAAGGTGCAATTGGTGAGCACGATCATCTTCGCGCGGTCCAGCTTGCCCTCGGCCTTCAGCTTGAGGAGCGCTTCCTTGATGGGGCGGATCGCGAGGCTTCCATACATCGAGTACTGGGTGAGCGGGAAGGCATCGATGTAGTAGGGCTGCGCGCCGGCGAGCACCAGGCCATAGTGATGCGACTTATGGCAATCGCGGTCGATCAGCACGATGTCGCCCGGGTTCAGCAGCGCCATGTGCACGATCTTGTTCGAGGTGGAAGTGCCGTTGGTCACGAAGAAGGAGCGGTCGCCGCCCAGCGCGCGCGCGGCCTTCTCCTGCGCGACCTTGATGTTTCCCGTGGGCTCGAGCAGGCTGTCCAGCCCTCCCGTGGTCGCCGACGATTCGGCGAGGAAGAGGTTGGCTCCGTAGAACTCGCCCATGTCGCGGATCCAGTTGGACTTGAAGATCGACTTGCCGCGCGCGACGGGAAGCGCATGGAAGGTCCCCATCGGGCGCTGCGCGTACTTCTTGAGGTTGTCGAAGTAGGGCGTCGCGTAGCGGTCGGCGACCCCGTCCAGGATCGAGAGGTGGATCTCGAGCATTTCCTCGACGCCGTAGAAGACGCGGCGGATGCAGGCGGCCTCTTCCGAGCCCGCGAGCTTGTCCACGTCCATGTCGGTGGCGAGGTAGACGTCCAGCTCCGGCCGGTAGCCCCGCAGCGCACGCGCGAGCGCCGTGCCCAGGTCCAGGCCCGCCGAGGCCGCGGCGGGAAGGTGCGCCGCCACGATCTCCCGCAAGTCCGCGACGTCGTACTGCGAGGGGTAGCCGAAGCCGTCGAAGATCACCACGGCCTGCAGGTTGTAGTTGAGGATCGCCGCGAGCGCCGCATCCTCGAAGCTGCCCACCACCACCGGCTCGTACACGAACGAATCGGTGTCGCGGCGCAGCCGGCGAAGCGATTCGCGCGTCTGCGCCCAGGTGGAGCGCTCGCCGGGGGTGACCACCAGCACCTCGAAGTAGGGCTTGCGCGCTTGACCCGCGCCGATGCCCGGCGGAAGGACGTCGGGCATGTGCGCATCGGCGTCGTCTTCCGCCCTCCACGCATCGGGGTCGTCGCGGTAGCTGTTCGAAAGGAGCGAGATGCTCACGCGCTGCGCGAGGCGCGCGAAGCCGGCCCAGTCACCGGTCTGCAGGCGCTCGCGCACCGTGGCGACGAGGCGCGGGCCCGGATAGCCGCACAGGTCCTCGATCGGGCCGAGCGCCTCGAGCTCCTGGGCCGCTTGCTTGCGCAGCGCCTCGGACTGCGGCGATCCGGCCGCGAGCGCGCGGGCGATCCTGTGCACGGAGCGCCACCTGTCGACGCGTGCCTGCGCCATCGAGAAATAACCGGTAAGCCCCTTGCCCGCCTCGCCGCTCTTCGCCGTCGCCGTCGCCATCGCCATTCTCCCGAAGTGATTTGCTTCCGGGCACGCGCGAAGGCGGCACCGGTAGATGCTCTTCAAGGATGGTCCGGGGGGAGACCGGGGCGCTATGGCACTTAGGTGCCGCGAGCGCGCGCGTGACGACTAGTGCGGCGGGAACTTCGCGAGAGCCGCCTTCACGGCGGCGTCGATCGCTTCCTGCGTGTGCGCGAGCGTGTCCGCGCCGACCGTGCCTGCGACCACGCCTTCCCACACGAGCTGGTTGCGCGCGCGATCGGCGATGTCGATGTTGAGGGTGCCTTCCGTGTAGGACGCCGGATCCGACGACGGGTAGCCCGTCCAGGTCGTGTAGCCCCGATAGGAATAGTAGCCGTTGCCCAGCGGATAGATGGGCGTGGCGACGCGCAGCTTCTCGCTCAGCTTGCCGTTGAAGTTCACGAGGAGGTCGGGCGAGGCCTCGTCATAGCGAAGCCCGCGCGCGTCGAGCTCGCGGCGCGCCGCGATCTTGAGCTCGCGCGAGACCGATCCTTCGTAGCCGGCCTTGTCCGTGCCGAGCGGGCTTTGGAACGCGTAGGTGCGGTAGGCGGCGAAGGAAGCCGACTTGTCATATTCGACGTGCACGTCCGGGCCGGTTGCGCACGATCCCAGGGAAAGCAACGCGCACGCGAAAGCGGCGCGAATCGTCGGAGCGCGATGGATGGTCACCGCGCGGCGACAACTCCGGAGGGATCGTCCACGCCCATGCGCGAATCGAGCAGGGCATTGGCGATGCGATCCCGGGTCGCCTGGGCTATCAGGCGCAGGGTGCGGTAGTCGGACCTGGGGGCCTCGCGCGCGGCAGCGTGCTCGCCTTCCCACCTGGCTGTGAGCCACTCTTCCATTGCGATGTCGGTCATGTGTCCTCCATCAGCCCGCTTTAACAGAGGCTAGTCCCGCCTCTTGACAGCAGCATTACGCCAAATCAAAGGGCACGTCAAATCTTGAGCGCCAGGCCGAGGTAACGCGTCCCGGCGATGGGAGTGTCGTTGAAGGGGATGGTCGGCACGAACCCCAGGTCCGCGTAGAGGCCCTGGGCTTCTGCCATCTGGGGAAGCGTATCAAGCTTCAAAACACCGTAGCCGAGGCCCCGCGCCTCGTCGATCACGATCTCGGCGAGGGCGCGTCCCAGCCCCATGCCGCGGAACTGGCGCCGGACATAAAGGCGCTTCATCTCCGCGTCGCCTTCGCCCAGCGGCCGCAGCGCCGCGCAGGCGGCGGGCATCCCGGCCACGCGTGCGAGCAGCAGCCGGCCGCGGGGACGCGAATAGGAACCCGGGAGCATTGCCAGCTCGCGGTCGAAATCCTGGAAGCAGAGGCTCACCCCGAGCTCGCCCTGGTATTCGACGAAGAGCTCGCGGCACGCCTGAACCGCCGCGCGATCGAGGGCCTCGCCGATCTCGAACCCGGATGAATGGCGGATCCGCGCCAAGGCCGCCTTCAGTCGCGGAAGTTCTGGTACGAGAGCGGCACGTCGGTCACGCCCTTCCTCACGAGGGCGATGGCCTCCTGAAGCGCGTCCTTCTTCGCCCCGGTCACCCTCACCACGTCGCCCTGGATCGACGCGGTCACCTTCACCTTGTTGTCCTTGATGAGCTTCACGATGCGCTTGGCGAGCTCGCTTTCCACGCCGTTCTTCACGGCCATCTTCTGCTTCATCTTGTCTCCGCCGATCTTCTCGGCGTCCTGGACGTCGAGGAAGCGCGCGTCCACGCCGCGCTTGGCCATCGTGCCCAGCAGCACGTCGCGCACCTGGCCCAGCTTGAAGTCGTCGTCGGCGAACGCGGTGATCTCGTGCTCCTTCTCCTTCAGCTCGATTCGCGCGTCCGAGCCCTTGAAGTCGAAGCGGTTGGCGATCTCCTTGTTGGCGGTGTCCACGGCGTTCTTCAGCTCCACCGCGTTGGCTTCGCACATGATGTCGAACGAGGGCATCGGTCTTCCCCGGGAAGTGAAGCTGACGATTCTATTAGAATTCCCCATGGCCACGATCCTGCAGTCCCTCCCCGCCGGCGAGAAGGTCGGCATCGCGTTCTCGGGCGGCCTCGACACCAGCGCCGCCCTCGCCTGGATGCGCGAGAAGGGCGCGATCCCCTACGCCTATACCGCCAACCTCGGCCAGCCCGACGAGTCGGACTACGACGAGATCCCGCGCAAGGCGAGACAGTACGGCGCCGAGAAAGCGGTCCTCGTGGAGTGCCGCCCGCAGCTCGTGGCCGAAGGGATCGCCGCGATCCAATGCGGCGCGTTCCACATCTCCACCGCCGGAATCACGTACTTCAACACGACGCCGCTCGGGCGCGCGGTCACCGGCACGATGCTCGTCGTGGCGATGAAGGAGGACGACGTCCACATCTGGGGCGACGGCAGCACGTACAAGGGCAACGACATCGAGCGCTTCTACCGCTACGGGCTGCTGGCCAATCCGGGGCTTCGAATCTACAAGCCGTGGCTCGACCAGCGCTTCATCGACGAGCTGGGCGGGCGAAAGGAGATGAGCGAGTACCTCGTTCGCCGCGGCTTCGAATACAGGATGAGCACGGAGAAGGCGTACTCCACCGACTCCAACATCCTGGGCGCCACCCACGAGGCGAAAGACCTGGAGTTCCTCGACAAGGGCCTTCGCATCGTGAATCCCATCATGGGCGTGGCCTTCTGGCGCGAGGACGTGGCGGTCAAGCCCGAGACCGTGACGGTCGGCTTCGAGGAGGGCAAGCCGGTCTCCCTCAACGGGCAGTCGTTCAAGGACGCGGTCGCGCTCTTCGCCGAGGCCAACGCGATCGGCGGGCGCCATGGCCTGGGCATGTGCGACCAGATCGAGAACCGAATCATCGAGGCGAAGAGCCGCGGCATCTACGAGGCGCCGGGCATGGCGCTATTGCATCTCGCCTACGAGCGGCTCGTCACCGGCATCCACAACGAGGACACCATCGAGCAGTACCGCGGGAACGGGCGGCGCCTGGGGCGGCTCCTCTACCAGGGCCGCTGGTTCGACCCGCAGTGCATGATGCTGCGCGAGACCGCGCAGCGCTGGGTCGCGCGCGCGGTGACGGGAGAAGTCGCCGTGGAGCTTCGCCGCGGCAACGACTACTCGATCCTCGACACGAAGAGCCCCAACCTCACCTACAAGCCCGAGCGCCTCACGATGGAGAAAGGCGAGGCGTTCTTCTCGCCGGCCGATCGCATCGGGCAGCTCACGATGAGGAACCTCGACATCGCCGACACGCGCGACAAGCTGCGGGTTTATTCGCAGACGGGACTGCTCGGGCCGGGCGGGGGCGTGCCCCTGCTCGGGAACGACGCCGAAAAGTAGCTAGGTCTCGATTTTCCCGAGGAGCAGGTATTCCATCAGCGCCTTCTGCACGTGGAGGCGATTCTCCGCCTCCTCCCACACGACGCTCTGGGGGCCGTCCACCACATCGGCGGAGACTTCCTCGCCGCGGTGCGCGGGAAGGCAGTGCATGAAGAGCGCGTCGGGCTTCGCCTGCGACATCACGGCCGCGTCCACCATGAAGCCCGCGAAGGCGCGAAGGCGCGCCGCGTTCTCGGCCTCGAAGCCCATGCTGGTCCAGACGTCGGTGGTCACGAGGTCGGCGCCGCGCGCGGCCTGCGCGGGAGCGGTGAAGATCTCCACGCGCTCGGGGCCGATGCCGGCGAGCCTCGCCGGCTCCACGCCGTAGCCCCCGGGCGTGCAGATGTTCAGCTTGAAGCCGAACAGGGTCGCCGCCTGGATCCACGTGTTGCACATGTTGTTGCCGTCGCCGATCCAGGCGACGGTCGCGCCCTCGATCGCCCCGCGGTGCTCGATGCGGGTGTAGATGTCGGCGAGCACCTGGCAGGGGTGGTACTCGGCCGTGAGCCCGTTGATCACCGGGACCCGCGAGTGCGCCGCGAATCGCTCGATGTGGGCGTGGTCGTGGGTTCGGATCATCACGATGTCGACCATGCGCGAGATCACGCGCGCCACGTCCTCGATGGGCTCGCCGCGCCCGAGCTGCGTCTCGCCCGTGTTGAGCACGATCGAGGAGCCGCCCATCTGGTGGATGCCGGCCTCGAAGGAGACGCGCGTGCGCGTGGAGGTCTTCTCGAAGACCATCGCGAGCATGCGATCGGCGAGCGGCTGGTACGCGACGTAGTTCTTGAACCGGTCCTTGATGACCTTGGTGCGCGCGAACACGTGCTCGAGCTCGTCGCGACCGAGGTCGCGAAGCTGCAGGAAATGCTTCACGCCGCGGCCACGGCGCCCGGCTCGCAGACGAAGGCCTTCACGATCGGGGCGAGGATCGCCACCAGCTGCCTCGCCTCTTCCTCGCGCATCACGAGCGCGGGCAGCAGGCGGATCACCGTGTCGGCGGTGACGTTCACCACGAGCCCGGCTTCCAGGGCGCGCCGCGTGACGTCGCCACAGGGGCGGTCGAGCTCGATGCCCAGCATGAGGCCCATGCCGCGGATCTCCTTCACGGCGGACACGCCCGCGAGCTCGCGTTCCAGAGCCTCGCGGATCACCCGGCCCACGCGCTCGGCGTTGGCGAGGAGCCCGTCCTTCTCGATCACCTCGAGCGTGGTGATCGCGGCGACCGAAACCAGCGGTCCGCCCCCGAAGGTCGTTCCGTGGTTGCCCGGCTTGAAGACTCTCGCCGCCTCGCCCTTCGCGAGGCAGGCTCCGATCGGCACTCCCGATCCCAGGCCCTTGGCGAGCGTGATCACGTCCGGGACGATGCCGGTCCACTGGTGCGCGAGCCATCTTCCGGTGCGCCCGATGCCGCTTTGCACCTCGTCGATCATGAGCAGCCACTTGCGCTTGTCGCAGAGCGCGCGCACCTTGCGCAGGTACTCGGCGTCGGCCACGTGGATGCCGCCCTCGCCCTGCAGGACTTCCATCAGCACCGCGACCACCGACGCGTTGTCGGAGAGCCGCTCGATGGCGCCGAAATCGTTGTACGGCACGCGAAGGAATCCGCCCATGAGCGGCTCGAACCCCGCCTGTGCCTTGCGCGAGCCGGTGGCCGAGAGCGTGGCGAGCGTGCGGCCGTGCCAGGCCTTCTCCATCACGATGATCTGCGCGTTCTCGACGCCGCGCTGGTGGCCGTGCAGGCGCGCGAGCTTGATCGCGGCCTCGTTGGCTTCGGCGCCGGAGTTGCAGAAGAAGGCGTTGTCCATCCCGGCGATGCGGCATGCCATCTCGGCGGCGCGCTCCTGCTCGGGCACGAGGAAAAGGTTCGAGGTGTGGATGATCCTGCCCGCCTGCTCGCACAGCGCCCGCGTGAGCACCGGGTGCGCATGGCCCAGCCCGTTCACGGCGATCCCCGCGAGGCCGTCGAGATACTTCTTCCCCGCGGTATCCCAGAGCCAGCAGCCCTCGCCGCGCGCGAATGCCACCGGCTGCGGCGAATAGGTCTGCATCAAATGCGTGGCGCTCATCTCGATTCTCCCTTCACGGCAAACGGATCCCTGAAAAGACAACGGCGGCCCGGAGGCCGCCGCCGCCGGGGTCTCGATGGATCAGGTACGGGCGCTGCCCAGCGCCTTGATCTGGGCGGCGAGGCGGCTCTTGTGGCGGGCGGCCTTGTTCTTGTGGATGATGCGTTTGTCGGCGATCGAGTCGATCGTCGCCTGCTCGGCCTTGAGCGCCGCGCGCGCCGCGGCGCCATCGCCGCCGGCGATGGCCTTCTGGACCTTCTTGATGGCGCTGCGAAGGCTGGTGCGCAGGCTCACGTTGGCCGCGCGCTGCTTGACGGATTTCTTGGCGCGTTTCGCGGCCTGTTTGCTGTTAGCCATTTGGGGTGTCTGGTTTCGAAAACGAAGCCTGATATCATACACTACTTGTCCATACGAAACAAAGCCCTAGGCGGCCGATGAACCTGTTGAAGGCCGCGGCGTCGGTGAGCGCGATGACGCTCCTGTCACGCATCACGGGCTTCATCCGCGACACCCTCCTCGCGATCCTTTTCGGCGCGGGCTCCTCGATGGATGCCTTCGTCGTCGCCTTCCGCATTCCCAACCTGCTGCGCCGCCTTTTCGCCGAGGGCGCGTTCTCGCAGGCCTTCGTCCCGGTGCTGGGCGAGTACCGCGGGCGGCTCGGCGACGAGGCCACGCGCAACCTCGCCGGGAAGGTCCTGGGCGCCCTCGCCCTCGTGCTCTTCGTGGCGACACTCGCCGGCGTGATCGCCGCTCCCGTCGTGGTGTGGCTCTCCGCCTCGGGATTCGCGAAGGACGCCGACAAGTTCGCCCTCACCGTGGCGATGCTTCGCATCTGCTTCCCGTACATCCTCTTCGTCTCGCTGGTGTCGTTCTGCTCGGGGATCCTCAACACCTACGGGGCGTTCAAGGCGCCGGCCTTCACGCCGGTCCTGCTCAACATTTCGTTCATCGCCTGCGCGATCTGGCTCGCGCCGCACATGGAGCAGCCGATCCTGGCGGTCGCGTGGGCGGTCTTCATCGGCGGCATCGCGCAGCTCGCCTTCCAGGTCCCGTTCCTGAAGCGCGTGGGAATGCTGCCGCGCCCGCGCCTGGACCTTCGCGACGAGGGCGTGCGGCGCGTGCTGCGCCTCATGGCGCCCGCGGCCCTCGGCGTGTCGGTCGCGCAGGTGAGCCTGCTCATCAACACGCAGATCGCCTCCCAGCTCGAGACGGGATCGGTGTCCTGGCTCTACTACGCGGACCGTTTGATGGAGTTTCCGTCGGCGCTGCTGGGCGTGGCGCTGGGCACCGTGATCCTTCCCAGCCTCGTGCGCCACCACGCCGCCGACGACGCGCTCGCCTATTCGCGGCTCCTCGACTGGGGCCTGCGGATCACGCTGCTGCTGGCGCTCCCGGCGGCCGTCGCCCTGGGGCTGCTCGCGGTGCCGCTCATCTCCACGCTCTTCTGGCACGGGCAGTTCCTGCAGCACGACGTGATGATGACGCGCTCGGCGCTCGTCGCGTACGCGGCCGGGCTCGCGGGCATCATCCTCGTGAAGATCCTCGCGCCCGGCTTCTACGCGCGCCAGAACATCCGCACGCCCGTGAAGGTCGCGATCGTGACGCTCGTCGTGACGCAGCTCCTGAACGCGGCCTTCGTGCCGGGATTGGGCCTGGGCGCCGCGGGGCTCGCCCTCGCGATCTCGGGAGGCGCCTGCTTCAACGCCGCGTGGCTCTGGTTCCTCATGTGGCGCGCCGGGACCTATCGCCCGCAACCGGGCTGGGGCGCCTTCCTCCTGAAGCTCGCGGTGGCGCTCTACGTGATGGGCGGCGCGCTCTGGTACTCCATGGGCAGCGAGTCGTCGTGGTTCGAGATCGCCGCCTGGCCGCGCGCCTTCAAGCTCGCGGCCGTGATCGCCGCCGGCACGCTCGCGTACTTCGGCTCGCTCGCGTTCATGGGCTTTCGCCTGCGCGACTTCGTGCGCCACGAGTAGGCGCGATGGGGATCTTCAGGCGCTCCGCCGCGCCCTTCGACACCGCCCTCGCCATCGGCAGCTTCGACGGAGTGCATCTCGGCCACCAGGCGATGCTCGCGCGCGCCGGCGCCGCGGCGCGCGAGCGCGCGATCGCCGCCGCCGCCCTCACCTTCGAGCCGCTGCCCCGGGAATTCTTCTCGCCGGGCCGCGCGCCGGCGCGCCTGTCCAGCCTCGGGGAAAAGATCGCGGCCCTCGCGGCCGCGGGCATCGGCACCGCTTTCGTCGAGCGCTTCGACGCGCGCTTCGCCGCGATCTCCGCGGACGATTTCGCCGAGCGCCTCGCGCGGCGCTACCGCGCGCGCTGGATCATCGTGGGCCCCGACTTCCGCTACGGCGCGCGACGCCAGGGCGACACGGGCTCGCTCGCCGCGGCAGGCAGGAAATGGGGCTTCGAGGTCGAGATCCTCGCTCCCGTGACGCTGGACGGCGAGAGGGTCTCCAGCACCGCCGTGCGCGAGGCCCTCGCGGCGGCAGACTTCGCCCGCGCCGCCCGCCTGCTGGGCCGCCCCTATGACATCTGCGGGCGCGTGGTGCGGGGCGCGCGCCGCGGGCGCGAGATGGGCTTTCCCACGGCGAACGTGCGCCTCGCGCGGCCCCGCGCGCCGCTCTCGGGGATCTTTGCGGTAAAATGTGCGATTGCAGCAACTCGCGGACTCGAGGGAGTGGCGAGCCTCGGCATCAATCCTGCCCTGGGCCCCGGCGGCCCGGAGACCCTCGAAGCGCACCTCTTCGACTTCTCCGGCGACCTCTACGGTGAGCGCCTCTCCATCGAGTTCGTGAAGAAGCTGCGCGACGAGGCGGATTTCGCTTCGCTCGACGAGCTCGCCGCGCAGATCCGGCGCGATTGCGAGGCGGCGCGCGGGCACTTCCGGGACACGAGGCCCTGATGCCGGACGACAAGAAGGTCGACTACAAGGCGACGCTCAACCTGCCCGAGACGCCGTTTCCCATGCGCGGGGACCTCGCGAAGCGGGAGCCGGGCTGGATCGGCTCGTGGCAGGAGACCCGGCTCTACGAGCGCATCCGCGAGCATTGCCGCGGGCGCACCAAGTACGTCCTGCACGATGGCCCGCCGTACGCGAACGGCGACATCCACATGGGGCACGCGGTCAACAAGATCCTGAAGGACATGGTGGTCAAGTCCAAGACCGTCGCCGGCTTCGACGCGCCCTACACGCCCGGATGGGATTGCCACGGCCTGCCCATCGAGCACCAGATCGAGAAGAAGTACGGCCGCAACCTCGAGCCCAACAAGCAGCGAAGCCTCTGCCGCGCCTTCGCGGCGGAGCAGATCGAGCGCCAGAAGGCCGACTTCCAGCGGCTCGGCGTGCTGGGCGACTGGGACCATCCGTACAAGACCATGGACTTCGAGACCGAGGCCGGGGAGATCCGCGCCATCGGCAAGGTCCTTGCGAGCGGGCTGCTCTACCGCGGGTTGAAGCCGGTGAACTGGTGCATCGACTGCGGCTCGGCGTTGGCCGAGGCCGAGGTCGAGTACGAGGACAAGACCTCGCCCGCGATCGACGTTGCGTTCGAGGCGGCCGACAACGCCGCCGTGGCCGAAGCCTTCGACGCGCCGGGCGTGCCTGCGAAGGTGGCCGCCGTCATCTGGACCACGACGCCCTGGACGCTGCCCGGCAACCGCGCCATCGCCGTGCACGCCGACGTGGAGTACGAGCTCGTCGACACCGATCGCGGCGCCCTGATCCTCGCGGCCCCGTTGGTCGAATCCGCTCTCGAGCGCTACGGCCTTTCCGCGAAGTCGATCCTGGGACGCGCGACCGGCGTGGCCCTCGACGGGCTGCGCTTCAGGCATCCGTTCGACGATCGCGAAGTGCCCGTGGTGCTGGCCGAGCACGTGACCACCGAATCCGGCACGGGCCTCGTGCACACCGCGCCCGCGCACGGCGTCGAGGACTTCGAGATCGGCGTGAAGTACGGGCTTCCCCTCGACCAGCCCGTGGACGACCTGGGCCGCTACAAGCCCGACGTCGAGCATTTCGCCGGCATGGGAGTGCGCGAGGCCGAGAAGCCGATCCTGGCGCTCCTCGAGAAGGTGGGCGCCCTCGTGCACCAGGAGCCTTTCCGCCACAGCTACCCGCATTGCTGGCGCCACAAGACGCCGATCATCTTCCGCGCCACCACCCAATGGTTCATCGCCATGGACCGCGAGGCCAAGGGCGGAATGCCGGGAAGCGAAGGCCACACGCTGCGCGAGATCGCGCTGCACGCCATCAACAACACGCGCTTCTTCCCCGAGTGGGGGCGCGCACGGCTCACCGCGATGATCCAGAACCGCCCCGACTGGACGCTCTCGCGCCAGCGCAACTGGGGCACGCCGCTGCCGTTCTTCCTCGACAGGGAAACCGAAGAGCTCCACCCCGACACTCCCGCCCTCATCGAGAAGGCCGCGCAGAAGGTCGAGCAGGGCGGCATCGAGGCGTGGTTCGCCGCGGGCTGCGAGGACTTCGGCGTCGATCCCGCGAGGTACCGCAAGATCGGCGACACGGTGGACGTGTGGTTCGACTCGGGCACCACGCATTTCTCGGTGCTGCGCAAGCTCGCCGCGCAGAAGTACCCCGCGAACATGTACCTGGAAGGCTCGGACCAGCACCGCGGCTGGTTCCAGTCGAGCCTGCTCACGGGCTGCGCCATGGACGGGCGCGCGCCGTACGACTCGCTCCTCACGCACGGCTTCGTGGTGGACGCGAACGGCCGCAAGATGTCCAAGTCGCTCGGCAACGTGATCGCGCCGCAGAAGGTCTCCGGCACCCTGGGCGCCGAGGTGATCCGGCTCTGGGTCGCGTCCACGGATTTCTCGGGCGAGCTTTCGCTCTCCGAGGAGATCCTGAAGCGCGTGGTGGAAAGCTACCGGCGCATCCGCAACACGCTTCGCTTCCTCCTCGCCAACACGTCGGACTTCGATCCCGCGAAGGATGCGCTCGCCGTGGGCGAGTGGCTCGAGATCGACCGCTACGCCCTCGCCATGACGCGCGAGATGGCGATGGCGTGCATCATGGACTACGCGAAATTCGACTTCCACCTCGTGGCGCAGCGCCTGCAGACCTTCTGCTCCGAGGACCTGGGCGGCTTCTACCTCGACATCCTCAAGGACCGCCTGTACACCTCGGCGGCGGGCTCGCCCGGGCGGCGCTCGGCGCAGTCGGCGCTGCACTTCGTCACGCAGATGCTGCTGCGGCTCATGGCCCCGATGCTCTCCTTCACGGCCGAGGAGGCGTGGGCGGTGCTGAACCCCGCCAAGCCCGGCGAGCCGCCCGGGAGCATCTTCATGCACACCTGGAAGGACGTGCTGCCGCCACAGGCGGGCGAGAAGGAGCTCTCGGCGCGCTGGAAGCGCATCCGGGAGATCCGCGCCGAGGCGCTGAAGAAGCTGGAAGCGAGGCGCGAGGCGCGGGAGATCGGTTCCTCGCTCCAGGCGAGGCTCACGATCGGCGCGAGCGGCGAGGACCTGGCGCTGCTTCGCGGCCTGGGCGACGACCTCAAGTACGTGATGATCACGTCGGCCGTTGCGGTCGTTCCGGCTTCCGAAGGCCTCTCGATCGACGTCGCCACGAGCGAGGACCCCAAGTGCGAGCGCTGCTGGCACTATCGCCCCGACGTGGGCAGCGACGCCACGCATCCGGGCATCTGCGCACGTTGCGTGGCGAGCCTGCAGGGACGCGGGGAGAAACGCCGCCATGCGTGACCAGGACATGCGCTGGACGCGCTGGCTCGCCCTCTCGGCCCTGGTGGTCGCCGCGGACGTGGCCACCAAGGCGTGGGTGAGCCGCGCCTTCATGCCCGGCGAGGTTCGCGAGGTGACGGGGTTCTTCAACCTCGTGCTCACGCACAACACGGGCGCCGCCTTCAGCTTCCTCGCGGGCGCCGGCGGCTGGCAGCGCTGGTTCTTCACCGCCATCGCGATCGGCATCTCCATCGCGATCGTGGTGCTGCTCTCGCGCCAGCGCTCCGACGCATGGCTTTCCGCGGCGCTGGCGCTCGTGCTGGGCGGAGCCCTCGGCAACCTCTACGACCGCCTCACGCTGGGCGAGGTCGTGGATTTCGTGCAGCTGCACGCGGGGGGCTACTACTGGCCGGCGTTCAACGTGGCAGACTCGGCCATCACCGTGGGCGTGGCGTTCCTCGTCTGGGACAGCCTGCGCACCCGCCGCGCGCCGCGCCCGGCGCCCCAGGAGAGAACGCGATGAGTGACGCCGCCGAACCGATCGAGATCCTGCTCGCCAAGCCGCGCGGGTTCTGCGCCGGCGTCGACCGCGCGATCGCGATCGTCGAGCGCGCCTTGGAAGTGCATGGCGCGCCCATCTATGTCCGCCACGAGATCGTGCACAACCGCTTCGTCGTGGACGACCTGCGCTCCAAGGGCGCGATCTTCGTGGAGGAGCTGGCCGAGGTGCCCGCGGGCAGCACGGTCATCTTCTCCGCGCATGGCGTGGCGCTCGATGTTCGCCGCGAGGCCGAGGCGCGGGGGCTGCGCGTCTTCGACGCGACCTGCCCCCTCGTCACCAAGGTGCACGTCGAGGTCTCGAAGATGCGCGGGGCCGGGCGCGAGGTGATCATGATCGGGCACGCCGGGCATCCCGAGGCCGAGGGCACCATGGGCCAATCCAGGGACGGCATGTACCTGGTCGAAAGCGAGGCGGACGTCGCGGCGCTCCAGGTGCGCGAGCCGCAGAAGCTCGCCTACGTGACCCAGACCACGCTTTCCATGGACGACGCCGAGCGCATCGTCGCGGCGTTGAAGAAACGCTACCCCGCGATCGTCGGCCCCAAGAAGGACGACATCTGCTACGCCACGCAGAACCGCCAGGACGCGGTGAAGTTCATGGCGCCGCAGTGCGACCTGGTGATCGTGGTGGGCTCGCCCAACAGCTCGAACTCCAACCGGCTGCGGGAAGTGGCTCGCAACCTCGGGCGCGCCGCCTATCTCGTGGACAGCGCCGACGAGGTGCGCCCCGAGTGGCTCGAGGGACGAAAGCGCGTGGGGGTGACGGCAGGGGCTTCCGCCCCCGAGGTCCTGGTGCACGAAGTCATCATGCGGCTGCAATCGCTGGGCGCTCGCCGCGTGCACGAGCTCGAGGGCATCGACGAGCACGTGACCTTCCCCATGCCCAAGGCGATCAACGGGCCGGCGGCCTGACCTCGGCCCCCTCCGGGGGCTTGAAGTCGATCGCGACCACCTTCAGCGCCTTCACGCGCCGCCCCCACATCCGCGCGGGCTCCCAGCGCGCCTGCCTGAAAGCCTTCACGGCAGCCTCGATGAACGCCGGGGGCACGTCGGCGTGCTCGACCTCCACGCGGTCCACCATGCCGTCGCGGCCGATGAAGACGCGCATCGTGATGCGCCCGAAGTAATCGACGCCGGCGGGCGTGGGCGGAAAGTCCACGACCACGTTTCGCATCGGGTAAGGCTTGCGGTCGAGCTCGGGCTCCGGGTGGTAGCGCGGGTCGAGCCAGGGCCATGCCGCGAAGAGCGCCAGGGCCACCAGCGCCGCGGCGAGGGCGATGCGCGCGTTCATGCCCACGCCAAAAAAAAGCGCCCGGCGGGAAGCCGGGCGCGGTTGGAGCTGGCGAAGGTCAGTTGAGCAGCTCGCGCCACTGCACGCGCCGACCGATCGCGCCGACCAGCGGGTTCGGCGGCACCGGCAGCTCGCGCCGGCTGGTGTCCGCGCCGATGCCCATCACGAGGTCGCGGCCGTCCTGGGTGCGGATCTCGCTGATACCCACGAGGATCGAGCTTCCGAACCTCGTGCCCGCCACCTGGCCCGTGGAGGTGCTCACGAACTGGCCCGTCGTGTAGTCGAAGAAGTAGATGAAGCTCGAGCCGCCCACCGAGCACACGCTCTGCTCGGGGATGTTGGTGCCCACGATCAGCACGCCCAGCTGCAGCAGCGGATCGATGTTGATGCGCTCGCCCGGCGTCTGGTTGCTCGGGTTGAAGTCGAGGTACCAGCCGCAGTTGGTCGCCCAGTTCACGGCGGTCTGCGACGTGCTCCGGTTGTTCGCGTCGATCACGGTGAGGGTCTGGTGGATGAGCGGGCACGAGGTCTCCGTGCGGGCGTTGCCGATGCCCGTCGCGGCCAGGTCGTCGCGGATCGCGTAGAGCGACTGCTGGTTCGTATCCGACAGGTCGGATGCCCCCAGGTAGCGTCCCGTGCCCACGAACACCACGAACCTGGAGTTGATGATGCCCAGCTCCGGGGAGGTGGTGATGGGCTGCTGGTACGAACCGGCCTGGAAGAACGCGAGCTGCGTGGCCTCCTTGCCCGACGGCGGGATGATGTCGTTCAGGTCGAAGCGCCAGAGGTTGCCCATCATGTCGCCGCCGTAGATGCGCAGCATCGTGTTGTCGATGAGGGAGTTGTCCGCCCAGCCCGCCAGCTTGCCCAGGCCCGAGGGCGTGCCTGCCGTGCCCACGCCCGTGCTCACCGTGAACTGGAGCACGCCGGTCTTGGCGTTCACCACGTACACGCGGCCCACGCCGTCGGCGTTGTTGTAGCCCGAGGAGAAGGCCACGACCCAGGTGCCGTTGGTGAGCTTGCCGATCTGCGGCGTGCCGAAGGTGAACCCGAGGTTGGCGTCGGTGAACTCCCAGAGGACGAGCGGGACCAGCGGGTTGGTCACGTCGAGCGCGTAGACGCTCTTGCCGCCCGCGTTCAGGCCGCCCACCAGGATGGTGTGCCAGGTGCTGCCGTCGTAGATGTCGCTCACGGTAGGCGAGCCGTCCACGAAGTAGCGGTGGTTGGCCGCGTAGGCATCGTCGGCGAGCAGCTTCAGGTTCGGCAGCACGGACGACGGGATGTACGCCCACAGCTCGTTGCCGCTGTTGGCATCGAAGGCGTGCAGCATGCCGTCGTTGGCCGCGACGTACACCACGCCCGCGCGCGTAAGGCCCGACTTGAAGGCGGCGTAGTTGTTCTCCGTGTATTGGAAGGGAGGAATCTTCTCGTACACCGGCCGCGCGTCGATCACGTCGCCCAGGACGTGGTCGCGCACGCGGAAGAGCTGGTTGGCGCTCGCGTTCGAGCCCAGCTCCTCGTTGCCGTTCTGGCCGCGCAGGTAGTTGATGAGGTTGTCGGCCGTGGCGTTCGCCGTTTGCGCCGCCGTCCATCCGGCCGCCTGCGAGAGGGCGGGCGAGGCCGAGGGCGTGAACCACGAGGTCTTCTGCGCCGAGCTGAACGATGCCGGGACGAACGACACCTTGGCGCCGCCGAGGAAGGTGAAGATGGTGCGCGTGTCCGAGCCCGAGGAGATCTGCGC
Organism: Usitatibacter sp.; assembly: GCA_036276215.1. GTDB lineage: Bacteria > Pseudomonadota > Gammaproteobacteria > Burkholderiales > Usitatibacteraceae > Usitatibacter. The sequence continues at coordinate 1,969 of DATBEA010000017.1, read as the reverse complement.
GTCGAGCTGCGCCTGCGCCGACCAGAGCGGCGTCGCCGAGACGGCGCCGGTCACCGGATCGAGGGTACGCGCCTCGACCTCGCCGTCCCATTTCTGGGTGCGGTAGGAGCCGAGGAAGATGAAGTTGTCTCCCGAGACCGGCTCGAGGTTCGAGGTCGCCGCGGCGGCGCCCGCCGCCTCGCGGGCCGAGACGCCGGCGAGGGCCTGGGACAGGCCCGACACCAGCAGGTCCGGGTTCTTGGCGCTGAAGTACTGGCCGTGGCCGTTGACGGCCGCGTGCCACAGGTCGTCGATGGTGGTGAGCGTGTCGCCCGTGGGGGTGGGCCAGTTCTTGGAGCCGCCCACGATCGCGTTGTAGTCCGCCGACCCGCCATTCAGGTAGTCGTTGTCGTAGTTGAGCAGTCCGTTCACGCCCAGGCCCAGCGTGAAGAGCGTGATGTGCTGCCACGGGGCGTTGTCCACGCCCGAGATCGGCACGTTGTTCGCGCAGACGTCGGCGCCGCTCACGCCCGTGTTGCAGGCGCCCAGGGCGCTCGTCTTCAGGTCGGTGTTGTAGTAGTAGGCGGCCACGTCGGCGAGCGTGTTGCTCGAGGTGGTTCCGCCGCCGTCATACATCGGCCGCGGGGTGGCCGAGGTGTTGTCCTGGTTGCCGATGGAGGTCGAGCCGTCGAGCCTCACGCCGTTGGGCGTGCCCGAGTTCCAGTAGCCGTCCGTGCTGAGGATGATGAAGTTCTGCTGGCACGAATACTGGACAGGGTCGGGTCCCTCCTTGCCCGCGATGTTGAGCGCGGCTTCGGAGAGCGCCTGCTTGAGGGGCGTGCCGCCGCCGGGCGACTGTGCGTAGAGCTTGGAGAAGAAGGAGTTCTTCTGGGTGGTGGTGAAGTCGTTGATCGAGAGGTAGCCGGGGTCGCTGCTGCTGCTGGGCGTGGTGTAGATGGTCATGAAGCCCACGCGGTAGCTGCTGCCGATGCCCACGAACGCGCGGCCCGCGCCCGACTTCATCATCAGGATGCGGATGCGGTAGTAGCTGAACCAGTTCGCGAAGTTCGTCCGCTCGTCGGTCGAGCCCGGTCCCGAGGTCGAGTTCACGGTGATGCGCTGGAACGGCGCGAAGGCGGTCGGCGTGAGCGTCATGCTGCCCGACTTGGTGATGACCATCGCAAGGCCGGCGGCGGTGTTCGGCCCGGTGATCGTGACCGTGCTGCCCGAGGCGGTCGCGAGGAAGCCGTTCTGCGTGATCTTCGCGGCGACGTTGGAGGCCTCCGTGCTCGACGAGCTCGACGAGCTCGACGTGCCGCTCATCATCTCGACGCCGTTCACCTTGATGCTCGACACGCTCGTGGTGCTGCTGCCGGAGAACTTGAGGGTCGCGGTCGGACCCGTATTTTTTCCGAGAGGGTAGCTGCATTCCGTATAGAACGTGCTGCTGGAGTTCTGGTAGTTCGCGCCGGAGGGGACCTGGGAGCCGGTGTAGACGTAGTAGTACGCGGGGCCCTGGGCGCCGTCCGTGCCTGCGCCGAAGCTGCTCGTGTTGTCGAACGCGTAGAAGCTGGTCGAGAGGTTCACCGAGCCCGTGGCCGCGATGCCGTCGGTCCACGCCGCCGTGAAGCTCGAGTTGGAAAAGCTCGTGCCGTCGGCATGGCGCGCGGGGGGATAGAGGATCGTGGGATCGTAGTAGATGCTGTTGCAGTGCGAGGAGCGGTAGCCGATGTTGTCGTTCATCGGCTGCGACTCGTCGGGCGCGTGGCTCCAGGCCATCGAGCCCGAGGTGTCGAGCACGAAGCTCACGTTCGGCTTCACGAGGTTCGACGACGAGCTCGCGAGCGGCGTGTTCGAGAGGTCCGTGACGGCCGCCGAGGCGAGGCCCGGCGCGCCCGCGAACAGGGCGAGGGCGACCAAGGCGGCGATCGGGCGGGCAGTGTGCTTGCGTTGCATGCGGTGTCTCCTATGGGCCTTCGGCGGCTACATC
>DATBEA010000016.1:0-4585 GCA_036276215.1 Usitatibacter sp. | reverse complement strand
CGCCTCAAGTTCAGCCACGCGTTGATCGGCGGTGTCACCGCGGCGCTCCTCTGGGAAGTCACGCGCCACATCCTCGTCTGGTATTTCGCCACGCTTTCGCAGGTGAACGTCGTATACGGGAACCTCGCCACCGCGATCGTGGTGCTGCTCTCGCTGGAGCTGGGGGCCACGCTGCTCCTTTTCGGCGCGCAGGTGATCGCCGAGTACGAGCGCGTGGGCAGGAAGGCGCGACCGGCGCCACCGCTGGAGGAGGCGCTGCGGCGCTGAGCCCGGTCACGCTTCTTGCATGGGAGGCGTTTCGCCGTGAATTCCATGCCGCCATCCCCCGTTCCGGTAACTCCGTCCGAAGTCGCCGGACACTTTTACCGGTTCGCCATCCAGTCTCGCGAGCACGCGTTCATACTCCTGGACACGAGCGGGCGCGTCACATGGTGGAGCCCGGGAGCCGAAGACATCTTCGGCTATCCCTCCGAGGCGATCCTCGGGCGCAGCCTCGACCATCTCTTCACCGAGCTCGACGCGCAGCGCGGTGCGCCGGAGCACGAGCTCGAAGTGGCGCGCGCCGACGGGCCCGCGCCCGACGACCGCTGGCAGCAACGCGCCGACGGCTCGCGGTTCTGGGCCTCGGGGCTGCTTGTCGCGCTGCGTGGCGAGGAAGGCGAGCCGCTCGGCTTCATGAAGGCGTTGCGCAACCGCACGGACCTCAAGGAACAGATCGAGGCGCTCCGCAACCAGGCGTCGGACCTGGGCGAGCGGCTGCGGCGCCAGGAGAGGTTCCTGTCGACGGCCGTCCACGAGCTCGCGAACCCGGTGGCGCCCATCGTCAACGCCGCGTCACTGATTCGCAGCGCCTTGCGGCCGACGGGCGACGTGGAGTTCGCGTTGCGCGTGATCGATCGCCAGGCGGAGCTGCTGCGCAAGCTCGTGCACGACCTTCTCGAGTTTTCGAGGATCGGCCTCGGCAAGGTGGTCCTCGACGCGCGCCGCTGCTCCGTGCACGAGGTGCTGGGCGCGGCGGCCGACGACTGCCGCCCGCTGATGCAGGAGAAGCGCCACGAATTCCAGCTCCTCGTGCCCGGACCGCCGATCGACGTGAAGGCGGACCCGGCTCGGCTGCAACAGGTCTTCGTGAACCTCCTCACCAACGCGGCGAAGTACACGCATCCCGGGGGCCGCGTCCTCGCCCTCCTCACGACCGAAGGCGAGGAGGCCGTTGTCCGGGTGATCGATAACGGCGTCGGGATTCCTCGCGAGGTCCTTCCCGCGATCTTCGAGCTTTTCACGCAGGTCGATGCGACCCGCGCGATGTCCCGGGGCGGCATGGGAATCGGGCTATCGGTGGTGAAGCAGATCGTGGAGCTGCACGGCGGCAGCGTCCAGGCCGACAGCGAGGGATCCGGCAAGGGAAGCGAATTCACCGTGCGCCTGCCGCTCGTGCCGGGCGAGCACGACACGATCGAGCCCGCGCCCCGCGGCTAGTGCTTCACCTCGCCGATGAGGCGATCGAGCCCGGGGTCGGCGCGGTGGTTGGCCGCGTTCCAGCGCATCACGCCGTACATGGCGCCCGCGATGAAGAGGCCGAAGATCACCACCACCGACTGGATGCGCATGTCGAAACGGATCATGAGCGAGTAGATCGCGAGCATCACGAGGATGCTCACGTTCTCGTTGAAGTTCTGCACCGCGATGGAGTGGCCCGCCGACATGAGCACGTGCCCGCGGTGCTGCAGGAGGGCGTTCATGGGCACCACGAAGAAGCCCGCGGTGGCGCCGATGAGCACCAGCGTGAAGTAGATCGCCGGCATCCACTTGAGCGACACCATGCAGATCACCGCCACGCCCATGATGATGCCCACGGGCAGGACGTGGACCGCGCGCTTGAGCGGCACCAGGCGCGCCGCGAGCGCCGCGCCGATGGCGATCCCGATCGCGGATACGCCCGAGAGCATCGCGCCCTCCTCGAGCGGCATGTGCAGCTGGCGCTCGGCCCACTTGATCACGATGAACTGCAGGCACGCGCCCGCGCCCCAGAAGAGCGTGGTCACGGCAAGCGAGATCTGCCCCAGCTTGTCCTTCCAGAGCGTCACGAAGCAGCGCGAGAAATCCATGAGGAGCCGGCCGGGATTGCGCTCCTGGTGCGGGTAGCGCGCCCCCGTGTCGGGGATGGCGAGGTTGAAGGTCGCGGCCACGCCGTAGATGAGCGCGATCACGACGATCGCGGCCTCCGGCGCGGTGTCGATCGACGTGTTCACGAACGGCATGTCGAAGCGCAGCAGCACCGTGGAGACCTGCGGCCCGATGAGCATGCCGCCCACGACGTTGCCCAGCACGATGGAGGCCACCGTGAGCCCCTCGATCCACGCGTTGGCCACGACCAGGCCCTCGGGCGGCAGGAGCTCGGTGAGGATGCCGTATTTGGCCGGCGAGTAGGCCGCGGCGCCCAGGCCCACCACCGCGTAGGCGAGCAGCACCAGCCAGTAGGCCGGCATGTTGCCCATCCTCAAGTCCTCGTTGAAGAGGATGAGGCCGCAGCCGACCACTTTCACGAGGTTCGTCACGAACATCACCCGGCCCTTGGGCATCGAGTCGGCGAAGGCGCCCACGAGGAAGGCGAGCATCACGTAGGAAATCGTGAAGAAGAACTTGAGGAGCGGGGTGAGCCATGGCGGGCCGGCCAGCTGCGTGAGCATCGCGATCGCCGCGATGAGGAGCGCGTTGTCGGCGAGCGACGAGAAGAACTGCGCCGCCATGATCGTGTAGAACCCGCGCTTCATGCGCCGTGCGTGCTCCACCAGTCGCGAAGCGCGACCTCCGGCAGGGGCTTCGCGAAGAGGAAGCCCTGCGCGAAGGCGCAGCCCAGCCCGGCGAGCGCGCCGGCCACTTCCTTGCGCTCCACGCCCTCGGCCACCACGCGCAGCGAAAAATTGCGCGCGAGGTCGATCGCGGTGCGCACGACCGCGGCGTCGCCCGGATCGTCGAGCAGGCTCGCCACGAACGGCCGGTCGATCTTGATCTCGTCCACCGGGAAGCGCTTCAGGTGCGCAAGCGAGGTGAATCCCGACCCGAAATCGTCCACGGCGATCTGGACGCCGAGGGCCTTCAGCCGCGTGAGGGTCGCCACCGAGCGCTCCGCATCGCCCAGGCTCTGGCCCTCGCCGATCTCGAAGGTGAAGCGGGTGGGATCCATGCCGAAGGTGCGCAGCGCCTGGTCCACCCCGTGCGGCAGGTCGCTGTCGGCGAGCATGGTCGGCGAGAGGTTCACCGCGATCCGCGGCTCGATGCGCGCGGCGCGCCATTGCTGCGCCTGGCGAAGCGCGGCATTGAGGACCCAGAGCGAGAGGTTCGACATGAGCCCGGTGCGCTCGGCGATTCCGACGAGGGTCGCCGGCGGGATGTCGCCCGCCTGGGGATGTCGCCAGCGCAACAGCGCTTCCACGCCGACGCCGCGCCCCGTCGCGAGATCCACGATGGGCTGGTAGTGCAGGTCGAGCTCGTTGGCGCGCAGCGCCCGCTCGAGGTCCAGGTCGAGGCCGCGATAGACCTCGGTCTCCACGCTCTCGTCGCCCTGGAAGACGTGGTAGCCCTCCTCGCGGGTGGCGGCGATGTGGCGCGCGACGTCAGCCGCCATGAGCAGGCCCGCGGGATCGAAGCCGTGCTCGGGGAGCGTGGCCACGCCCACGCAGGGGCGCAGCACCGCCGAGCCGCCCTCGTGCGCGATGGGGCGGTCCAGCACGCGCAGCACCTTCACCGCCGCGAGAACGGCCTGGCTCGGGTGCGCGAGGCGCGGCAGGATCACGCACACCTCCTCGTCGTTGATGGCGGCCATGCGGTCCTCGTCGCGCAGCGCCTTGTGCAGGCGATCGATCACGAGCGCCATCGTGGTGGCGGGCGCGGGTCCGCGCAGCAGCGCCTGGAGGCGGTCGACCCGGCGCAGCTCGAGGATGAGCACGGCGAGGCGCCCGCCGGTCGCGCGCGCGATCGCGGCCTCGCGGTCGAGGAGCTTCAGCAGCTCCTCGCGCGACGACGCGAGCGTCTCGGGCGGGGCGGCGGCGGCCGGGGCCTGGGGAGCGGTCATGCGCTCACGCGAGGTAGAAGTCCTTCAGATCGAGGTCGTGGGCGCCGGCCGGCAGGCCGCGCTTGATGAAGACCGCCTCGTCGCCGCCCGCCTTGTGGTCGTAGAGGAGGTCGAGCATCGCCGGGTGCGGAGAGCGGGTCTTGTCGGGGCCGGTCACCACGAGCACGCGCGGCTTCAGGCGCCGCACCTTGTTGTGCGCGACCACGATCGCCACCTCGCCCGTGGAAAGCTCGATGAGCGAGCCCACGGGGAAAACGCCCACGGAGGAGACGAATTGCTGCACCAGCGGCTCGTGGAAGTAGTCGCCGCCCCAGCCCGTGATGCTGCGCAGCGCCTCGTACGAGGAAGCGGCGGCGGCATACGGGCGGTGATTCGTGAGCGCGGCGAAGGTATCGACGATGCCCGCCATGCGCCCGTAGATGCCGATCTCGTCGCCCATGCAGGCGTTGGGATAGCCGCTTCCGTTCATGCGTTCGTGGTGCTGCTCGATTCCCTCGATCACCTCGGGAT
>DATBEA010000015.1:0-1658 GCA_036276215.1 Usitatibacter sp. | reverse complement strand
GGAAGTGGAGAACATCCACCGCAACCTCGCCATGGACAAGCCCCTCACGCGGGCGATCCTCGACGGGGCGCAGCAGATCGCGGTGCCGGCCTTCGTCTCGACCCTTTCCATCTGCGTGGTGTTCGTGCCGGTGCTGCTCCTCACCGGCGCGGCGAAGTTCCTCTTCACCCCGCTCGCGGCGGCCGTGGTGTTCGCGATGCTCACCTCGTACCTCCTCAGCCGCACGCTCATCCCGTCGATGGTCCACTTCCTGCTCCCGAAGGAAGCGGGGTCCGAAGGCAAAGGCAAGGCCCACGGCGCGAGCGGCCGCGCGCATGGCCGCATGCGCCGCATCGGCGATTGGGTCGACCGGCGCTTCACGAAGCTTCGCGACGCGTACAAGGATTCCCTGGAGTGGACCCTCGGCAACCGGGCATGGATCGCCGGCATCTTCGCCGCGTTCTTCGTGCTTTCCGCCCTCCTCCTCTTCTTCGTGGGCCGCGACTTCTTTCCCTACGTGGACTCCGGGCAGATGCGCCTGCACGTGCGCGCGCCCGCGGGCACGAGGCTGGAGGAAACGGAGCGCATCTTCGCCGCCGTCGAGCGCGAGATCCGCAAGCAGGTGCCGCCGGCCGAGCTGCAGGCGATCCTGGACAACATCGGGCTTCCGCCCGGAGGGATCAACCTCGCCTTCGGCGACACGGCGACCACCGGCCCCCACGACGGCGAGATCCTGATCGCGCTGAACAAGAAGCACAGCCCCACGCCGGAGCACGAGCGGCGCCTGCGCGACGCGCTGGCCAAGGCATTCCCGGAAGAGGTCTTCTTCTTCGGCGCGGCCAACATCACCAACCAGATCCTCAATTTCGGCGTGCAGGCGCCCATCGACGTGCAGGTGACCGGCCGCGACGAGCACAACTACGGCATCGCCACCCAGCTCTCCGAGGAGATCGCGAAGATCCCGGGCGTGGTGGACGTGCACCTGGGCCAGCAGCGCAGCTCGCCCACGGTCGGAGTCGAGGTGGACCGGCTGAAGGCGGGCGAGGCGGGCCTCACCCAGCGAGACGTCGCCAACAGCGTCCTCATCTCGCTCTCGGGGACGGGGCAGGTCGCGCCGACCCAATGGCTCAATCCGCAGAACGGAGTGAGCTACCAGGTCTCGGTGCAGACGCCGCAATACCGAATCGACTCCTTCGACGCCCTGGCGCGCACGCCGATCACCGCCGCCTCGGGCGCGGCTCCCGCGCAGCTCCTGGGCAACCTCGCCACCTTCAAGCGCGAGACCTCGACGGGTGTCGTGAGCCACTACGACGTGCAGCCCGTCTTCGACGTCTATGCCAACGTGGACCGCTCCGACATGGGAACCGTCGCCGCCGCGATCGACAAGGTAATAAAGAAATACGAGCCGAAGGTGGCACAGGGCAACCGCATCCGGATGCGCGGGCAGGTGGCCACGATGCGCGAGTCGTTCACGCGCCTGGAGATCGGCATCGTGTTCGCGCTCCTCTTCGTCTATCTCATCATGGCCGTGAACTTCCAGTCGTGGATCGACCCGCTCATCATCCTCATGGCGATCCCCGGCACCTTCGCCGGGATCCTGTGGATGCTCTTCATCACGCAGACCACGTTCAGCGTGCCCTCGCTGATGGGCGCCATCATGGCGATCGGCGTTGCCTCCG
>DATBEA010000014.1:0-2557 GCA_036276215.1 Usitatibacter sp. | reverse complement strand
GGCCCAGCGACTCGATCGTCGTTGGCGCGGCTGCTGCCGGAACCTTCGCTTTCGCAACCGGCGCGATGGGTGTGCGAAGCGACTTCACGATCATGCCGACGACCCAGCCGACGAAGCCCAGGGCCAGGGCGCCGGCGAAGCCGTTCACGACGGCGCCGAGCACGACGCCGCCCACGATGAACAACCAGATCATGCGAACCTCCCTTCGCTATCTCCAGTCGCCACGCAAACTGCCGACCCTCTCCTGCAGCGATTCACGGGTCGCCATCGCCGGCTCTACGGCCGGTCCGCCCGCCAGGGCGATCTTGCGGAAAATACCGAGCAGCCGCAGCGGATGCGAAAACGCCGGCCCGCCCTCGCGGCTGAAGAAGCTGCCCCACAATCCCTTGAGCGCCAGCGGGATCACCGGCACCGGGTCGCGCTCGACGATACGCTCTATCCCGGAGCGGAAGGGATAGAGCTCGCCATTGTCCGTGATGCGCCCCTCGGGGAAGATCGCCACGAGCTCGCCCGCGCGCAGCGCCTCCGAGACCTTGTCGTACGCCTCGTCGAGGAGCTTGGGATCCACCTTCGCGGGCGCGATGGGAATCGCCTTGCCCGTCCGGAACACGAACGAGACGATCGGCGTCTTGAAGATGGCGTGGTCCATCACGAAGCGGATCGGCCGCGGGCTCGCCGCGAGGATCACCAGCGGGTCCACGTAGCTCACGTGGTTGCACACCAGCACCGCCGGGCCCTTTGCCGGGATGTTCTCCAGGCCACTTTTCTCCAGCCGGTAGAACGTGTGGATGAGGAGCCAGCAGATGAACCTCATCAGGAACTCGGGCACGAGGTTGAAGATGTAGAGCGCCACGGCCGCGTTCATGAGGCCGACCACGAGGTAGAGCTGCGGCAGCGTGAGCCCGGCCTTGAGCAGCACCATCGCCATGAGCGAGGCGACCACCATGAAGGCCGCGTTGAGGATGTTGTTGGCCGCGATGATCCGCGCGCGATGGGAGGGATCGGTGCGTGCCTGGATGAGCGCGTAGAGCGGCACCGAGTAGAGGCCGCCGAAGAAGGCGAGCAGGAACAAGTCCGCCATCACGCGCCAATGCGCCGGCTCGCGCATGAACATCGCGATGTCCTGCGTGCCCGTGGGATGCGCGCCGCGGCTCGCGAGCCAGAGGTCCACCGCGAAGACCGTCATGCCGATCGAGCCGAAGGGCACGAGGCCGATCTCGAGCTTGCGTCCCGAGAGGTATTCGCAGGCGACCGAGCCCACGCCGATGCCGATGGAGAAGGTCGCGAGGAGCAGCGTCACGACGTTCTCGTCGCCGCCCAGCACGCCGCGCGCGAACGGCGTGAAGGACGTGAGGAAGATCGACCCGAAGAACCACAGCCACGAGATGCCGAGCAGCGAATTGAAGACCGCGCGGTGTGGAAGCGCGAGCTTCAGGTTGTTGGCGATCTCGCTGAACGGATTCAGGTTCAGGCGCAGCCCCGGGTTCGACGACGGCGTCGCCGGCACGAACTGCGAGAAGAGCCGCCCGGCCGCGGCGATCGCGAGGCACGTGGCCGGTACCGTCACCGCGGCGGTGGAGTCGAAGCCCGCGAGCACGCCACCCACGATGGTGCCGCCCAGGATCGCGACGAAGGTCCCCATCTCCACGAGGCCGTTGCCGCCCGTGAGCTCGCGCTCGTCCAGGTGCTGCGGCAGGTACGCATACTTCACCGGCCCGAAGAGGGTCGAGTGCACGCCCATGAGGAACACGCACAGGAAGAGGAGCCAGCCCGCGTGCAGGCCGAACGCGATGGCGCCCAGCGCCATGATCGCGAGCTCGAGCTCCTTCACGCGCTGCATGATCCACGCCTTGTCGAGCTTGTCGGCGAGCTGGCCGGCGGTGGCCGAGAAAAGCAGGAACGGCAGGATGAAGATGCCGCCGATCGCGAATCCGGCGATTTGCGGATCCACGTTGCCCCACTCGGCCGCATGATAGGTGGCGAGCAGCGTGAACGCGAACTTGAAGAGGCTGTCGTTGGCCGCGCCGAGGAACTGCGTCCAGAAAAGCGGCGCGAAGCGGCGTTGCTTGAGCAACGCGAACTGGCTCGACATCTAGGCTTTCCTCTCGAAGAAGTCGCGGGTCTCGAAGGTGGAATCGGGAAAGCGCCGGCCGTCGAGGGAAAGGCTGCGCTTCATGACGAAATCGAAAAGCAGCGCGTTGGATTGGCGAAGCTTGCGCAACACGGGTGCGGCCGCCGCGGGAAGGACGCCCTCCTTCACCAGCGCATCCACCGAGAAGAGCGGCACCACGCCGGGCAGCGGGTAATCGGAGCCATTCAGGAGCCGCCCGTCCCACTCGCGATGCGCGAGGATACGCGAGACCGTGCCCTTGCGATTGACCTGGGTGATGGCCGAGATGTCGCCGAAGAGCCGGCCTTCGTAGCGGCGCTCGGCCATGAGCCTCGCGAAGAGATCGAGGTTGGGAATCGCGCGAGCCTTCGGGCCGGCGTCGAGATCCGTTCCGGTTCCCAGCGACGCGCAATGGGCGGCGATCACTCTCACGCCTGCGTCGAGCGG
>DATBEA010000013.1:0-4497 GCA_036276215.1 Usitatibacter sp. | reverse complement strand
CTCGAGTGGTACGTCCAGCGGTTCGGGGAGGACACGGTGCACATCGAGCGCAACTACTAGGGCGTGCTGCGCGTGAAGGAGAACCAGTCGAGCGCGAACGACCCGGACACGCGCTACCGCTCGCTCGTGAACGGCGCCATCCTGCACGGCGAGCAATACCTCTCGGAGAAGTACCGCCGCAGCGCGACCACCTACTACAAGGCGGGCTCGGGGATCGGGCGAACGCTCATCGCGTTCGAAGGCAAGCCCGTGCGCGTCGCGGTGATCGGGCTGGGCGCGGGATCGCTCGCGGTGTACGGCGACGCCGACGACACGTACCGGTTCTACGACATCAACCCGGCGGTGGTGCGCGTGGCCCACGACTGGTTCACGTACCTCGCCGACTCGCCCGCGCACGTCGACGTGGTGCTGGGAGACGCGCGCCTCTCCCTCGCGGCGGAGCCTCCCCAGGGCTACGACGTGATCGCGGTGGATGCCTTCACGGGCGACTCCATCCCCGTGCACCTCATCACCGTGGAAGCGGTCTCGCAGTACCTGCGCCACCTGAAGCCCAACGGGGTGATCGCGTTCCACGTCTCGAACCGCTTCCTGGACCTGAAGCCGGTGCTGGTCGAGATCGCGCGGGTCCAGGGCCTCGAATTCGCCTACCTGCACGAGGCCGACGAGGATGGGGCCACCACGAGCGACTGGTGCGTGCTCACGCGGGACAAGGCTTTCCTGGCGCTGCCATCCATCGCCGAGATCACGGAGCCCGTGGTGCCGCGGCGCGGGCTTCGTCCCTGGACGGACGACTTCAGCAACCTCGTGCAGGTGTTCCGCTTCTAGCGCAGGGCCTCGGCCACGCGGCGCGCGATGAGATCGCTCACGCGTTCGTTGGATTCGAGGGTGACGCCGGCCACGTGCGGGGTGAGGATGAGGCGTGGCGCGCCCGAGAGGGGCGAGCCCGCGGCGAGCGGCTCGTTCTCGAAGACGTCCAGCGCGGCCCCGCCCAGGCGGCCCTCGCGCAGCATCGAGGCGAGCGCCGCCTCGTCCAGCACCCCGCCGCGCGCCGTGTTCACGAGGACCGCGTCGCGCTTCATTCGCATGAGGCGCTCGCGCCCCAGCAGCCCACGGGTGCCGGGGGTGAGGGGAATGTGCAGCGACACCACGTCGCTGCGCTCGAGGAGCGCCTCGAGCGCGATGGGCCCGGCCGCGACCGAGCCCCACGCGGGATCGGAGGGAGCCAGGTCGGGATCGTGGGCCACCACGCGCATGCCGAGCGCCTGTGCCTTGCGCGCGGTGAGCCGCCCGATGTTGCCGAAGCCCACGACGCCGAGCGTCTTGCCGGCGGCTTCTCGCCCCTGCGAAAGCGTTTGCCGCGGCCAGGTCCCCGCCTCCACCGCGCGCGTGGAGAACCACGCGCCGCGCAGGAGGACGAGCGCCGCGGTGATCACGTATTCGGCGACCGACTCGGCGTTCGCGCCGGTGGCGGGGATCACCTGGATGCCGCGCCCCTCGCAGGCCGCCACGTCGATGTTGTCCAGGCCTACTCCCAGGCGCCCGACCACGCGCAGCTCGCGCGCGGCCTCCAGCAGGCGCCCGCGCACTTGCGTGCGGTTACGCACGATCCAGCCGTGCGCGCCGGCAAGCGCCGCCTCCAGGCCGGGCGCGTCGTCCACGAGCTTGGGGCGGTAGTCCACGTCGAAGTCGCGGCGCAGCGCTTCGACCGCCGGCCCGTCCATGAACTCGCTCACCACGATCCGCGACGCCATCTCCACCTCCTCGTAAAGGGGTCAGACCCCTTTTTCTTCTCCGTGGAAAAAGGGGTCTGACCCCTTTTTCCGCCGCGCGAGGTAGCCGGTGATTTCCTCGCGGTCGTGGTAGAGCTGCTTCATGCGCAGGTAATAACCGCTGCCGCCCAGCGCCTCGTCGATGATCCCGCGGCAGCGCAGGACTTCTTCCCAGCGTTTTTTCATGGGCAGCTTCAGGTTGAAGATCGATTCGCGGCACCAGCCTTCCGCGATCCAGCGCGCCGCGAGGCGCGCCACGCGCGAGGGGCTCTCGACGATGTCGCACACCATCCAGTCGACGGGATCCGAGGGTCGATAGGTCAAGCCGTCGGTGCGGCGGTGCTTCACGAGGCCGCTGTCCAGGAGCGCCGCGTCGATCTCCCCGTTGTCCACGGCGATGACGGACACGCCGCGGCGCACGAGCTGCCACGTCCAGCCGCCCGGCGAGGCGCCGAGGTCGACCGCGGTGGTCTCAGGCGCCAGCCGGCGCTCGAGGGATTTCGGGTCGAGGAATTCCTGCAGCGCCTCGGCGAGCTTCAGGGTGGATCGCGACGGCGCCCCGGAGGGCATGCGAAGCCGCGGGATGCCCATGGGCCAGGGCGAGGACGCGGACACTTCGCTCACGCCCACGTGGCATGCGAGGCCTCCCACGAAGAAGACGTGCAGGCGCTCCTCGGCCGCCGCGTCGGCGAAATCGATTCCCGCCTTGCGGAGCGCCTTCTCGAGATGCGGCCGCAACGGGCGCGTGAGGGACGCGAGCGCCTTGCCATCGTTGGTGTCGGGCATCTCGAGGAAGAGCTCGGCGAATCGCTTGCCCAGGCCCCGCGCCGCGGCCACGATGGGCGCGACGCGGTCCGCCTCGGTGAGGGTGATGAGCTCGCCCGCGCGCACGAGCTGGCGCGCGAACACCAGGCGGCGCAGCTCCACGTGCCTCGCGAGGTCCTCGCCCATCGCCTCGTCGTGGGCGCTGAAGAGCGCGAAAGCGCTGTCGGGGCGCGCGCGCACGAAGCCCTCGCAGCCCATCTCGGCCGCGATCGCGGTCGCCTCCTGGGCGCACTCGCGCTCGAAGCCCGCGCGGCAATAGAGCAGCAGCCGGGAGGCGGATGACACTAGGCTTGCGCGCCGCGGAAGAGCGAGAAGAAGTTGCGCGTAGTGGCCGCCGCGACCTCGTCGAATCCGATCCCGCGAAGCCGCGCGATTTCCTCGGCCACGTGCTTCACGAATGCCGGCTGGTTGGGCTTGCCGCGGTGGGGCACGGGCGCGAGATACGGCGAGTCGGTCTCCACCAGCATGCGATCGAGGGGTACCCGCCGCGCCACCTCCTTCAGGTCGGCCGCGTTCTTGAAGGTCACGATGCCGGAGAAGGAAATGAAGAATCCGAGCTCCATCGCGGCGCTCGCCACGTCCCAGGCCTCGGTGAAGCAGTGCATCACGCCGCCGGCCTCGCCGGCACCCTCCTCGCGCATGATCCGCAGGGTGTCCTCGGCCGCGGCGCGGGTATGGATCACGAGCGGCTTGCCGCAGGCGCGAGCGGCGCGAATGTGGGTGCGGAAGCGCTCGCGCTGCCACTCGGTGTCGCCCTCGACGCGGAAGTAGTCGAGGCCGGTCTCGCCGATGCCGACCACTTCGGGATCGCGCGCCATGTCGAGGAGCTCCTCGAGCGAGGCCTCCCGTCCGTCGCGCCGCTCGTCGGGGTGCACGCCGGCGGTGCACCAGACGTTGGGGAGCGACTTCGCGACTTCCTTCACCGCCGGAAAAGTCTCCAGCGTGGTGCTGATGGTGAGCGCGTGGGTGACGCCGTTGTCGCCCATCCGCGACACGACGCCGGCCAGGTCGGCGCGGAGCTCCGGAAAATCGAGGTGGCAGTGCGAATCGACGAGCATCGCCATGATTCTACCGGCGCAAGCGCCCTCCGACAGGCGAACAGGACTCAAGGCGATGCCGCGTCGCCGCTGCCGAACCGATATTGGGGGAGCAGCCAAACGTTGCGGAGGTATTGCCATGAAACGAAATCTCATCGGCGCCGCGGTCGCGGGCGCTCTCGCCCTGGGCGGCGCGCTCGCCGCGAACGCGCAGGACGACTACACGTATCGCATCGCTCGCGCGCCGGAGTGGAACATCTCCGCGGCCGAGGGCTCCTGCCGCCTTCGCGTCTGGGTGGACGACAAGGCCCAGGTGCAGCTGAGGGGCGACCAGATCATCGTGAACACGCGCTCGGGCAAGCGAAGCTACGACCAGGGCTCGGTGTGCACCCAGCCGCTGCCGTTTCGCCACGTCGACAACTTCCACGTGGCCGCCGCCGCCGGCCGCGGCCAGGTGATCGAGGTGCACGATCCCGATCGGCGCAACGACTTCACGGGAACCTTCACCGTCGTGGACCCGCAGAATGGCGGAGACAGCTACGAGGTGGTGGTGGCCTGGAACAACCCCGAGGCCCGCGTGCCGTCGGCGCCCATCGCGCTGAACGACCCCTACCCTTACTACGACGAGACGCGCGCATGCCAGGATCGCGAGCGCCACGACTTCCTCTCGCGAAACGACGTCGACGCGTACCTCGAATTCCACGAGCTCGCGAGGCGCGAGGACCTGGGCGGCGGGCGCGAGCGCATCGCCGGGCGAGGCTGGGCGCGCAACCGCGACGATTCGCGCCCGATCACGTTCGAGTGCATCGTGAACGACCGCACCAACCGCGTGCAGTCGGCGAACTACGACGTGCGCGGCCCGCTGA
>DATBEA010000012.1:0-2435 GCA_036276215.1 Usitatibacter sp. | reverse complement strand
CCGCAGGGCGACTGCGGCCTTACCGGGCGCAAGATCATCGTGGACACCTACGGCGGCGCATGCCCCCACGGCGGCGGCGCATTCTCCGGCAAGGATCCCTCGAAGGTGGACCGCTCGGCCGCCTACGCCGCGCGCTACGTGGCGAAGAACGTGGTCGCCGCGGGCCTCGCACGCCAGTGCACGATCCAGGTGAGCTACGCGATCGGCGTGGCGCGACCCATCAACATCACGGTGTACACCGAGGGCACGGGCGCGGTCTCCGACGAGAAGATCGCGCAGCTCATCCACGAGCATTTCGACCTTCGCCCGCGCGGCATCGTGAAGATGCTCGACCTGCTGCGTCCCATTTACGCGAAGACCGCGGCGTACGGCCACTTCGGCCGCGAGGAGCCCGAGTTCACCTGGGAAGCGACCGACAAGGCGAGGCTCCTTCGCGACGCCGCCGGCCTCAAGGGCGAAGCGAAGAAGGCGATGGCCGCGGCCGACTGAGCGCTCTTAACCTCACCCAAAAGCCGCGGTCCTCCGCGGCTTTTTCTTTGGTTGTGGCCGGCGAATGACGCGAGCCAAAATCTTCGGAACGCAGATGAACGCAGATGAACGCAGATGGAGCGCAGATAAAGGCGATGATGGCTATTCGTGCCAACGCTGACGTCGTAGGGGCCGCTCTGGAAGCTATATCTGCGTTCATCTGCGCTCCATCTGCGTTCATCTGCGTTTTCAAAGTCTTTCTCCTGAGTCACTCCCTCACGCGAAATTTCTCGCGATGACAGGAGCCACGGCGGGAAGCTCGGCGGCGCGCTTCGCGATCGCCATCACCTTGGGCGCGTTCGCGTCGAACCACTTGCGGCCCGGGCGCCAGTACACCATCACCGCGAAGTAGAGGTCGAGCGCGCTGAAGCGCTCGCCCAGGAACCAAGGCGAGCCCGCCACGTCCTCGAGCTGCCTCCACAGCGCCTCGCGTTGGCGGTTGGTGCTTTCGCGAAGCATCTTCGAGCCTTCCTCGTCCGCCACCCACTTCTTCGGCTCGTCGCCATAGGTGAACGTCGGATAGAGCGCGGCCACGATGAACACGGCCCAGCGGTAGAAAGCCTCGCGCGCAGGATCGCCCTTGGCGGGGATGAGCTTCGCCTGCGGCGCGCGATCGTCGATGTAGTGCAGCATCGCGAGGCTCTCGGTCATCACGCGCTTGTCGGGCAGCACCAGCGTGGGCACCTGCGCGAGCGGGTTCACCGCGAGCAGCCGCGAGCGCGTGGGGCTCTCGGCCGAGTAGTCCACCTCTTCGTAGTCGACGGGAATTCCGGCCACGGCGAACGCGCTCTCGACGATCGCGTTGCCGCAGCCCTTGCAGCCCAGCAGGAGGGGTTTGTCCATGGCTCATCCTCGGCAATGAGGGCGCCAAGCTACCACGCCGCGCGGACAGGATCTGTCGTGATTCGGGGGTTCGAGTTGGGGTAAAATGGCGGTTCCCCGAGGAGCGCTGCGACGGATGAAAGTCCGCCAGGCTTGGGGCCCATCCGTAACGGCGCTCGTTGATCCGTGACCTCGCTCACGGAGGACGAGCCGACCATCTCCTCCGCTGGCAGGTCACCCTTTGACGACGAAAGGGAACGACCATGAATGCCCGCACGAAACCCGAAGGATTTTCCGACTACAAGGTCGCCGACCTCAAGTTGGCCGACTGGGGCCGCAAGGAGATCCTCATCGCCGAGACCGAGATGCCCGGCCTCATGGCGATCCGCGAGG
This sequence comes from Usitatibacter sp., assembly GCA_036276215.1. Classification (GTDB taxonomy): domain Bacteria; phylum Pseudomonadota; class Gammaproteobacteria; order Burkholderiales; family Usitatibacteraceae; genus Usitatibacter. Next base: position 692 of record DATBEA010000012.1, on the reverse strand, counting down.
AATACGCGAAGAGCCGGCCGCTCAAGGGCGCGCGCATCACCGGCTCGCTGCACATGACCATCCAGACCGCGGTGCTGATCGAGACGCTGCAGGCGCTCGGCGCCGAGGTCCGCTGGGCCTCGTGCAACATTTTCTCGACCCAGGACCACGCCGCCGCCGCGATCGCCGCCGGCGGCACGCCGGTCTTCGCCGTCAAGGGCGAGTCGCTCGAGGAATACTGGGATTACACGCACCGCATCTTCGAGTGGCCCGCAGATGCGGCGACAGGACAGCCCGGCTTCTCGAACATGATCCTCGACGATGGCGGCGACGCGACGCTCCTGCTGCACCTGGGCGCACGCGCCGAGGTGGACGAGGGCTGCATCTCGAGCCATTCGAGCGAGGAGGAGATGGTCCTCTACGCGGCGATCAAGGCGAAGCTCAAGAAGGATCCCAAGTGGTACTCCACGCGCCTTTCGAAGGTGAAGGGCGTGACGGAAGAGACCACGACGGGCGTGAAGCGCCTCTACCAGATGGCCAAGGACGGAAGCCTGAAATTCCCCGCCATCAACGTGAACGACTCGGTCACCAAGAGCAAGTTCGACAACCTCTACGGTTGCCGCGAGTCCCTCGTCGACGGCATCAAGCGCGCCACCGACGTCATGGTGGCGGGCAAGATCGCCGTGATCGCAGGCTACGGCGATGTGGGCAAG
>DATBEA010000011.1:0-1807 GCA_036276215.1 Usitatibacter sp. | reverse complement strand
TTCCAGCGAAGCCCGGAGACGAAACCTCCGGGCTTCGTGCTTTTGCAACCGCGAAAACATGGGATGACGGCGATGAATGCTGCGAAATGGAAATGCAGGTGGAAGTTGAAGTGCAGGCGGCTGCGCCACGCCCACGAGGCGAGGCAGGCGCTGCGCGAATGGCTGATGGTTTGATGAATCGGCCCCGTGATGGGGCCGTCCGGCAACTTCGCGGGCTGTGCGCGGCCCGCCTAACGAGGATTTCGGGTTGCCGCCCGGGCCTGCCGACAGGAGGACGCTCCTCGGCGGGAGGCGGGTACGACGACGAAGCGGCCGGCTCGCAAGGGCCGGCCGCGGTCGGAAACCTAGGTCTTGAATTTCGCGGCGAGCGCTTCGGCGCCGCGCGCGAGGATCATGGCGTCGAGGCCCACGGCGGTGAAGGTGGTGCCCCAGCCGATGTAGCGGCGCGCGCTGGCTTCGTCCGTGGCGAGGATGCCGGCGGGCTTGCCGCACGCGCGGATGCGCTTGATCGCGTCCTCGATCGCGCCCTGCACCTCGGCGTGCTGCTGCTCGCCCAGGTGTCCGAGCGCCGCGGCGAGGTCCGCTGGGCCGATGAAGACGCCGTCCACGCCGTCGGTGCGTGCGATCGCCTCCAGGTTGGCGAGCCCGTCGCGCGTCTCGATCTGCACGAGCAGGCACAAGGCTTCGTCGGCGCGCCTGGCGTAGTCCTTCACGCGCCCGAACCGCGAAGCGCGCGTCACGCCCGCCACGCCGCGAACCCCGCGCGTCGGATAGCGGATGGCCGCCACGGCACGCGCGGCCTCGGCGGCGTCCTGCACGTATGGGATGAGAAGGCTCTGGGTGCCGATGTCCAGGTAGCGCTTGATGAGCACGGTGTCGTTCCACGCGGGCCTCACGACGGGCGCCACGGGGTAGGGCGCCACGGCCTGGAGCTGCGGCAGGATCGTGGTGGGATCGTTGGGCGAGTGCTCGCCGTCGAGCACGATCCAGTCGAAACCCGCGCCGGCGACGATCTCCGCGGTGTACGGGTTGGCGAGCGAGGCCCAGAGGCCCACTTGCTGGCGGCCTTCGGCGAGCGCGCGCTTGAACGGATTGGCGGGGAGGTCCATGGCGCGCAGTGTAACCGGCCCGCCGAGGCCGGTTTGTAAGCGGGCACTCGCATTGCCGGTCATTACCCGGTCACGTAGGACGATTCTGATAGCGGGAGTTCGCGCCGAGCGGGAAACTATCCATGGCAACACTGAGAAGGAGCATGGGCCCATGACCTACGATTACGATTTCGAGATGGTGAAGCGCGCATACGCCGAGATGGCCCGCCGCGCGCGCGAGAAGGACGAGGTGCGCCGCTTGCCGCGCAATGGCCTGCCACCGGCCTCCCAGATCGCGCAGGAAAACGAGGCCTTCGAGCGGCCCGAATACGCGGCCTGAGGGGATTCCTCCCGCTGGAACGCACCCCGCCGCGGCGGGGTGTTTCTTTTTGAAACCCCGCGCTCCCGTGGCAGTCTGTGGAGTGGAGACCGCCGCGCCAATGCCTCTCGAATCGATCCTTCGCCGCGCCGCCTTGCTCGCCGCGCTGTGCATGGCGTGCGGTGCGGCGCTGGCCGCCGGCGCCGGCGGTGATGCGGCCGCCGCCCTCCGGGCCAAGCAGCAGGCCATCCAGCAGCGGCTCGACCACAATGCGTTCGGCCGTCCCCTCGAGATCGAGTCGCGGGAGAGGGACAACCGGCTGAGCGGTTACGTGTACGCCGTCGTCGAATTCCCCTTCCCGACGGTGGCCGCGCTGAAGCAGGCGAGCGCATGGTGCGAG
>DATBEA010000010.1:0-10888 GCA_036276215.1 Usitatibacter sp. | reverse complement strand
TTCGTGCCGCGCCCGTGGGCGATGACGGTGGCGGACACTTTCGCGCCGCTCACCAATGGATTACCGACCTGCACGGCCTCTCCGTCCGAGACCATGAGGACCTGGTCGAGGACAATCTGAGCGCCAACGTCTGCCGGTATCTGTTCTATTTTGATTTTTTCGCCGGGGGCAACGCGATACTGCTTGCCGCCGGTTTTTATGACCGCGTACATTGTGGACTCCGCTTGTAGATTTTGAATGCTTCCGTCACCCATGACGAATACCCCGGGTGAACTCGCTATAATACCCGAAATATCCCGTAAGGTCAAAGACTTGTCCCAGCGCCATCCGGTGGCCCCCGCGAGCCTGGAGTCCATTCGCGCGCCCGTCGCCGAGGACCTCGGGCGCGTGGACGAAGTGATCCGCGCGCGCCTCGATTCCGACGTCGTGCTCATTCGCACGATCGCGCAATACATCGTGGGAAGCGGCGGCAAGCGGCTTCGTCCCGCGCTGGTGCTGCTCTCCGCGAGGGCGTTCGGCGAGGAGCCTTCGTCGCGCCACGAGCTCGCCGCGGTGATCGAGTTCATCCACACGGCCACCCTCCTGCACGACGACGTGGTGGACGAATCGAGCCTGAGGCGCGGGCGCAAGACCGCGAACGCCGAGTTCGGCAACGCGGCTTCCGTGCTCGTGGGCGATTTCCTCTATTCGCGCGCGTTCCAGATGATCGTCGAGGCCGGCAGCCTTCGCGTGATGAAGGTGCTCGCCGACGCGACCAACGTGATCGCCGAGGGCGAGGTGCTGCAGCTCCTCAACGTGCACGACCCCGACACCAAAGAGGAGAACTACCTTCGCGTGATCCGCTACAAGACCGCGAAGCTCTTCGAGGCGGCGACGCAGGTGGGCGCGATCGTGGGCGGCGCTTCTCCCGAGGCCGAGGGCGCGCTCGCCGAGTACGGCATGCACCTGGGCACCGCGTTCCAGCTGATCGACGACGTCCTCGACTATTCGGGCGACCTGGCCGAGACCGGCAAGAACCTGGGCGACGACCTGGCCGAGGGCAAGCCCACGCTTCCGCTCATCCACGCGATGCGCGTCGGCACGCCCGAGGAGCGCAACCTCGTGCGCCATGCGATCGAGCACGGCGGGAAATCGGATCTCGAGGGCGTGGTGGCGGCGATCCAGCGCGTGGGCGCGCTCGATTACGCGCGCGAGCAGGCGCGCCGCGAGGCGGCCACCGCCATCGCGCGGCTCGACCACGTCGCGCATTCCGCCGCACGCGACTCTCTGCTACAATTGGCGCACTTTTCCGTCGATAGAAAGTTCTAGCGGAAGGGCAAAAAAAGGGGCGCGTTTCCGTGCCCCTTTGTTTCTCGGCCTCGGGGTGTAGCTTAGCCTGGTAGAGCGCTACGTTCGGGACGTAGAGGCCGGAGGTTCGAATCCTCTCACCCCGACCATTCCCGGCATTGGCAAGGCCGATCCTCGATAGACTTGCCCGATGAGCGATTGCCCGCGCTGCGAGAGCCGCCTGGCCGCCGGCCGGTTCTTCGGTTCGCGGCCCGGCCGCTTCGAAACGCCGTACGCGATCCTGACCGAGGTCGTCCACGCCGAGGGCCGGGAGCTTCCCGAGCACGACCATGCGCTCGCCTACTTCTGCATGCTGCTCGACGGGCGTTATGTCGAGGTCACGCACGGGCGCGAGCTTTCCTATTCGAAGCACGAAGTGGGATTCCATCCCGCGCTCGCCGCGCATCGCGACGTCGTGGGCCGCGAGGGCGGGCGTTTCCTCTGCCTCGAGATCCGGCCCAGCCTCTTCGCGCGCGACGAGGTGCGATTGAGAAGCGACCCGAAAATGCTGCCCGCGACGGTCTCGCTGCACTTGCTTCGCATCCTGCGGGCGCTGCGCGAGGAGACGCTCTCGGAGCTCACGCTGGAGAGCGCGGCATGGGAGCTCTGCGGCGACGCGTCACCGGATCGCGCATCCGTCGAGCGTGGCGTTCCCGCCTGGCTCGCGCGCGTGGTGGCGATGGTCGAGGACGATTACGCCAGGGCGCTCACCGTCCAGGAAATCGCCCGCGAGGTGGGGCTGCATCCCGTGCACGTCGCGCGCGAATTTCGCCGCCGCCACGGCATCACGCTTGGCGAATATGCGAACCGGGTGCGCGTGCGGGCTGCCTGCGGTGCGATCGGCCGCGGCGGGCGAACGCTCGCGGCGGTCGCGCACGCGGTGGGCTTCGCCGACCACGCGCATTTCTGCCGCGTGTTCCGCGGCGAGATGGGCTGCACGCCCTCGGCGTTCGCCGCCGCCGTCAGGGCGTAGCGCGCCGGTATTCCATGTATCGCGCGGTGGCCTTCGCCGCATCGGCACCGTAGTAGAGGTCGACCATGTGCAGCGCGAGGTCGATTCCCGAAGTGAGCCCGCCCGCGCTGAAGAGCCGCGGCCCGGCCTGCACGTAGCGCGCGTCGCGGTCGAGCTCCACCTTCGGGAAGCGCTGGGCGAACGCGTCGAAGAAATCGTGGTGCGTGGTGGCGCGCTTGCCGTCGAAGAGGCCCGCGGAGGCGACCTTGAAGGCGCCCGTGCACACGGACATCAGCACCGTGTCCGGGTCGGCGCCTACCTTCTTCAGCCACGGGATCATGCCTTCGGTCGAACCGTTCGCGCCCACCACCACGATGTCCGCGGGCGGTGCGTCGGCGAACGTGTGGTCGGGAACGACCTTGAGGCCGCCCGTGAGGGTGAGCGCCCGGCGCGATTCGCTCACGGTGAAGAGCCTGAATCCCGGCTCCTCGGACCCTGGACGCGCGGTGTCCTGGAAGACTTCCCAGGCGCCGGCGAAATCGATCACGTTGGCGCCATCCGAGATCACGAAGGCGACGGTGACGGGACGGCCGGCCGGTGGCGAGAAGGCCGCGCCGGCGATCGCGGCTCCGATCGATGCAACGCCAAGTAAGAAGAGGAGCGCAGCGGCTTTCATTCGGGATCCTCGAAATGCGTTTCGAGGCCCATGAATGCCACGCGCGTGGGGCGCGCGTCTTGAACCAATGAAGCAGGAAAAGGGGTCAGACCCCTTTATTTCGGAAAAAGGGGTCTGACCCCATTTTCCGGGAGCGGCGGGCGCTCATGGAGCTGCCCAGCGCCGCGCGGTCCTCGGGGCCGATGAAGCGCTCGAAGAACTCGTGCAACGCGGCTTCCTCGACCTGGATGTGGCGTTCGTAGGCTTCGGCGAACGCGCGCACGTCGGCTTCTCCCAGCGTGCGGCTGAAGCCGTCGGCGATGGCTTCGAGGGGCTTTCGAAGCCGCGCCCATTGCGCCTCGACTTCGCGGTGCTCACGCTCGAGGGATTGGCGAACCTGCCGGAAGCGCTCGCCGTCGCCGGCGTCGGAGATTCGCACCTCGAGCAGCGGGAAGAGGTCGTTCTCCTCGTCGGCGTGGTGATCGACGGCGGCGTGCATGAAATAGCGAAGGAGCCCTTGCGCCGCGCTGCTCGCCTCGGCATCCACCCCTTTCGATTGTAGGTGGCCGCGAAGCCGCTCGAGGGTCTGGAGCTGCTTTTCGATTCGCCGATGGCACGCGAGCAGCATCTCGAGCGGATCGTCGAATGCCGCGGTGGTGTCGAAAAGGCTCGGGCGCGCGTTCCCTTTCATGCCGATGGGACCGTGCGCCGCCGCGAAGGTTGCAGCGCGCTCAGGTGGGCCCAGAGGGCGCCCGCGCGGACGGCGAGGGGACGCCATCGCGCGCGGGCGCCGCGCTCCCGGGTTCTTGCGGCGCGGCCGAGGCGGCCATCGCGGTGCTCGCGTCGTCCAGCGCGCCGGCCTGCGCGCCGCTCGCGAGCGCCAGCGTGATCGCGGCGAGCGCGATCGCCACCATCACGCCGCCCACGAAAGCGTTCGCGCCCAGCTCGAGGAAATCGGAAACCACCGCCGCCTTCGCCGTCTTCATCTTCGTCATCCTTTGCGCCCGGTGCCGGGCATGCGAGGCCATTACGCGCGGAGCCTGCGGCGGCAAGGGGCCCCGATCGCGGCGATGTGGCGAAGAAATGTGGCGAAAAAATGCATAATTGCCTCCCATGGCAAGACGCATCGCGCTGGTCGAGGACGATCCCACCATCCGGCAGAATTACGTGGACGCGCTCACCCGCGCGGGCTACGAGGTCGCCGCGTTCAAGGACCGGCCGAGCGCCTCCAAGGCGCTTGCCGCGCGCCTGCCCGAGCTCGCGATCATCGACATCGGCCTGGGCGCGGACGTGGATGGGGGCTTCGAGCTCTGCCGCGAGCTGCGCGCGGCCTCCGCACGCCTGCCGATCATCTTCCTCTCGGCGCGCGATTCCGATTTCGACATCGTGTCGGGGCTTCGCCTAGGCGCCGACGACTACCTCACGAAAGACGTGAGCCTGCCGCATCTCCTCGCGCGCATCTCGGCGCTCTTCCGCCGCATGGACGCGCTCTCGCAGCCCGCGGCCAATGACGACGTGCTGCAGCGCGGGCCGCTCGCGCTCGACCCGCAGCGCATGACCGTCACGTGGAACGGCGGCGCCGTGGGCCTCACCGTGACGGAATTCTGGATGGTGCATTCGCTCGCGCGCCACCCGGGGCACGTGAAGGACCGCGACCAGCTCATGCGCGATGCCGAGATGGTGGTGGACGATGGCACCATCACCTCGCACGTGAAGCGCATCCGCAAGAAGTTCCTGGCCCTCGACCCCGCCTTCGACGCCATCGAGACCGTGTACGGCATGGGCTACCGCTGGGTCGAGGCGTGAGGGGCGCGGGGTGGCTCGCCGCGCTGGCCGTCGCGGGCGCGGCGAACGCCGATGACACGGCCGCGCGCTGGTACCTTCGCATCGACAACGACGTGCTCATGCACACGGACCGGTGGTACACCGCGGGCGAGCGCATCGCGCGGGTGAAAGGACCGTGGGAGATCGCGATCGTGCAGGAGATCTACACGCCTGAGGCGAAATACGCTAACCCCATAGATCGCGCGCCCACCGCGCGGCTCTTCGCTTCGCTCGCCCATCACCAGGCGGGCGAGGGCTTCTTCCAGACGTGGGAGGTCGACGCCGGCGTTCGCGGCCCCTCGGCGCTCGGCGAGCAAACGACCCGGGCCATCCACGAAGTCATAACGGCGCCCCACGTGGACTGGTCGCGGCAACTCCCCGACGAGTTCGACGGCTCGCTCGTCTTCGCGCGCACGCAGTCGCTCGCCGATTGGCTGCGCGTCCACGCAGGCGCCACGCTCGGCACGCAGGTGACTTTCGCGCACGTGGGGATCGAAGGGCGCGTGGGCGCCGCGGCGGCGCCGTCCAGCTCGATGCTGCGCTTCGCCGCGTCGCCGCCGTTCGCCGAGGGTGCGCGCGGCTGGAGCGGCTACGTGGGCGCGAGCGTTCGCGGCGTGGCGCGTAACGAGCTCATCTCCAAATCGTATGTCGCGTTCAATCCCGATCCCACTCGCAAGGATGGCGTGGTGCGCATCGCGGCGGGCTTCACGTGGCAGGGCGAACGGGGCTCGGTGACCCTGGACGTGGTCCAGGACTCGCGCGAGTTCGAGGAGCAGCGTACGGCCCATCGCTTCGGCTCGCTCGGGCTGCACTACGCCTTTTAGGGCCATGCGCGCGGACTTCATCCACGGCATCCGCTTCCGGCTGGTGATGGCCGCCCTCGTGCTGCTGGCGCTGCCCGCGCTCGCCGTGCAGTTCATCGCGAGCATGGAGGCATTCCTGCGCGCGGCCCAGGAGCAGGCGATCGGGGCCACGGCGCGCGCGATCGCGGCGGGACTCTCCGAGCGGCCCGCGCTTTTCGCCGCGGGCGGCGCAGGCAGCGACGAGGAAGAGGAGCGGCGGCGCATCGTGGCGCTCTTCGCCGCGGCCGATCCCAACGCGGTCGCGAGCCTCGGCAAGGCCTACGTGCCTTCCGAGGAGATCGAGCGCTTCCTGTCGATTGCGGGCGCGCGCTCCTCGCGCGTCTGGGTCGTCGATGCGCGCTCGCGCGTGCGCGGCCTTTCGGGCGCGTTGCCCAAGGCGCCGCAACCTTCGCGAGCGCTCACCGGGTGGTTGAAACCGCTCGCCGCCCTCGTGGTGCCGGCGCCGCGCGTGCCCGCCGCGCTCGACGAAACGCGGCCGGTGCGAAGCCAGGTGGACCGCGCGCTCATCGGCGTTTCCTCCAGCGAGTGGCGCGGCACGGCCGACCGCGACGTGGCGATCCTCTCGGCCGCGCAGCCCATCTTCGTGGGCGACGACATCGTGGGCGCGGTGGTGGTCGAGGAAACCACCAACGCGATCCAGATCCTCAAGGAGAGCGCCCTCGAGAACCTGCTCGCGTTGACGCTGGCCGTCGTGGCGGCCGCGCTCGTAATCCTGCTCGCTTTCGCGACACGCCTTGCCGCGCGCATCCGGCGCCTGCACGGCGAAGCCGAAGGCGCGATCGATGCCCAGGGCCGCGTGATGGGCGCCATCACGCCCACCGACGCGAAGGACGAGATCGGCGACCTCACGCGCACGACCGCGGCGATGCTCTCGCGCCTGAAGGACTACAACGCATACCTCGAGGCGATGGCCGGGCGCCTCTCGCACGAGCTGCGCACGCCCGTGGCCGTGGTGCGCTCCTCGCTCGACAACCTGAAGGCGCATGCGCTGCCGGCCGATGCGCGCGTATACGTGGAGCGAGCCGGAGAAGGCGTGGAGCGCCTCGCGCGGCTCATCTCGCGCCTCTCGGAAGGCACGCGCCTGGAGCGAATGCTCGAATCGGCCGAGCGCGAGCGCTTCGATCTCGCCGCCGTCGTGGCCGGATGCGTCGAGGGCTACCGCGCCGCCTACCCCGGGCGTCCCGTCGAATACACGCCGCCCGTTTCCGCGATCTGGATGGAGGGCGTGCCGGACGCGTTCGCCCAGCTCCTGGACAAGCTCGTGGAGAACGCCAACGACTTCGCCACGGGGGGAAGCGCATTGCGCATTTCGCTCGAGGCGCTTCCGGGACGCGCGCGCCTCGCGGTGGAAAACGACGGCCCGCCGTTACCCGAGGCGACCGCCACGCGGCTTTTCGATTCGATGGTGTCGCTGCGCAAGCCCGACCAGCCGCGCGGCGAGGCGCACCTGGGGCTGGGCCTCTATATCGTGCGGCTGGTGGCGCACTTCCACCGCGGCCAGGTTCGCGCCGTGAACCTCGCCGGCGAACGCGGCGTGCGATTCGAAGTGACATTGCTTTTGCCGTAAACTCGACGCGGAAAACACAGGGGATTTTCGTTGGCCCGCATCGTCTTTTTCGTGATCATCGGCCTCATCGTGTGGGGCCTGGCTCGAGGCTTCTTCTCGCGCTCGCGCGTGACGCGCGACGAGAATGCCGCGCGCGCGCCCGAGGACATGGTCGCCTGCGCGAGCTGCGGCGTGCACATGCCGCGTAGCGATGCCCGCATGGACGGCGGCACGTTCTACTGCCGGGACAATCCCCGCTGCGCCGCCCGATGAACTCCGTCGCCGGACGCCTCGCGGTCGCCGCCCAGGCCCCGCTCATCGTCGAGGCCGACGAGACCACGTGGCGCACGCTCTGGGTGTTCTGCGCCTACCGCGTGGTGCTGGCGCTCTTCGTGGCGATGGCGTTCGTGTACCTGAACCGCTTCTTCAATTTCGGCGTCGTCTCGCCGCAGGCCGTGGTGCCGACCGTGGCCTCGTACGTCGTGGCCTCGCTGGCGCTCCTCGTCCCCGCACGCCTTCGGGAGCCCAGCCTCACGCTGCAGGTGACGGCGGGCGTGATCGTGGATGTGATCGCCGTGGTGATGCTCATGTACTCGAGCGGTGGCGTGCGCTCGGGCCTGGGCGTGATCCTGCTGGTGTCGCTCGCGGCCGCGGGGCTCATCACGCGCGGGCGCCTCGCCTTCTTCCACGCGGCCATCGCCGCGCTCGCGGTCCTCGGCGAGCAGACTTTCCAGCTCTGGCGCTACGACGCGGGCATGCAGGATTTCGTGCTCTCGGGGCTCACCAGCGCGGCGTTCTTCGCCACGGCGGGATCGGCCGCGCAGCTTGCGCGCTACGCGCGCACGAGCGAGGAGATCGCCGAGGAGCGGCGCCTGGACCTCGCCAACCTCTCGCAGGTGAACGAGCTCGTGATCCGGGACATGCAGGACGGGATCCTGGTCGTGGATGGCAAGGGTCGCATCCGCCAGCACAATCCCCGCGCGATGCAGCTCCTGGGGCCGCTCGCCTCGGGCAAGCCCGTGTCGATCGTCGAGTACGCCCCGGAGATCGCGAGCCTCCTGCAGGCGTGGCGGCGCGGCTCGGAGACCACCTTCATGCAGCTTCGCACCCCGCGCGTGGCGGGCGAGCTGCAGGTGCACTTCGTGCCGATCGGCACGGGAGATCCTTCGCCCATCGTGATCTTCATCGAGGACGTGGGGCGCATGCGCCAGCAGGCGAGCCAGATGAAGCTGGTGGCGCTCGGCCGGCTCACGGCCTCCATCGCGCACGAGATCCGCAACCCGCTCTCGTCCATCGGCCACGCCGCCGATCTCCTGGACGAGGACCGCGCCCTCGACGACGGCGGCAAGCGCCTGCTCGAGATCATCCGCGGCAACGTGGTGCGCCTGGACCGCATCGTGCAGGAAGTGCTGATGCTCAATCGCCGCGACCGCGCGCAGCCCGAGGCGATCGACCCCGTGCCGTACCTTTCGAATTTCGCGCACGAGTTCTGCGCCACCGAGCACGTGCCCGACGGCTGCCTCGACGTGCAGGTGCGCACCACGCAGCGCCTGTGGTTCGACCGCCAGCACCTGGACCAGGTGCTCTGGAACCTCGCGCGCAACGCCTGGCGCCATAGCCTCAAGCGCCCCGGATCGGTGCGCATCGTCGTGGCGCCTTCGCCCGCGCCCGGGCGCATGCTGATCGACGTGATGGACGACGGCAGCGGCGTCACGCGCGAAGCCCAGGCGCACCTCTTCGAGCCCTTCTTCACCACCGAGGCGCACGGCACGGGCCTGGGCCTGTACATCGCGCGCGAGCTCTGCGAGGGCAGCGGCGCGAGCATCGAGTGCATCGAGCCAAGCCGCGGGGGCCACTTCCGCATCTCACCCAAGGGAGCGTGATGAACAGGAAAGCGGTGCTGATCGTCGACGACGAGGCGGACATCCGGGAGCTGCTGGTGCTCACGCTCTCGCGCATGGGCGTGGACGCGGACACCGTGGGCTCCGTGAAGGAGGCCCAGGAAGCCCTCAAGGCGCGCACCTACGACCTCGCGCTCACCGACATGCGCCTTCCCGATGGCGACGGCATCGCCGTGCTGAAGCACATCGCCGAGAACTACGGCAACACGCCCGTGGCGGTGATCACGGCCTATGGCTCGACGGAGAACGCCGTGGCCGCGTTGAAGGCCGGGGCTTTCGATTACCTGGCGAAGCCCATCAAGGTGGAGCAGCTGCGCCCGCTCGTGATGAGCGCGTTGAAGCTCCCGCGCCCCACGCAGGCGCGCCGCACGGCCATCGGCGAGCAGCCCAGCCTGGGACAGCCGCGGCTCCTCGGGGAGTCGGCCCCGATGCAGCGCGTGCGCGAGATGATCGGCAAGCTCGCGCGCTCGCAGGCGCCCGTGTACATCAACGGCGAATCGGGCAGCGGAAAGGAAGTGGCGGCGCGCCTGATCCACATCGGGAGCGCGCGCGCCGATTCGCCCTTCGTCGCGGTGAACTGCGGCGCGATCCCCGAGAACCTCATGGAGAGCGAGTTCTTCGGCTACAAGAAGGGCGCCTTCACCGGCGCCGACAACGACCGCATCGGGTATCTGCAGGCCGCGCAGAAGGGCACGCTCTTCCTCGACGAGGTGGGCGACCTCCCGCTCGGCATGCAGGTGAAGCTGCTGCGCGTGATCCAGGACAAGAAGGTGCGCCGCGTGGGCGACACGCAGGAGGACACGGTCGATTTCCGCATCATCTCGGCCACGCACCGCACGCTCTCCGACCAGGTCGAGGCGGGCGAGTTTCGCCAGGACCTCTTCTACCGGCTGAACGTGATCGAGCTCAAGATGCCCGCGCTTCGCGAGATCCCCGAGGACATCCCGCTCATGGTGAAGAGCGTGGTCGATCGCCTCGCTCGCCAGGCGGGGACGCCGATTCCGGCCATCACCGAGGAGGCGACGCTCGCGTTGCGCCGCTACGACTTCCCCGGCAACGTGCGCGAGCTGGAGAACATCCTCGAGCGCGCCATGGCGCTTTGCTCGGACAACAGGATCTCGGAGAGCGATCTCTACCTCACGCAGGCCACGACCAAGGACAAGATGGCGCCGCTGGACGGCTCGCTCGGCACGCGGGGCATGCCGCTGCACGATTTCCTGGACCAGGTCGAGCGCGAGGCGATCACGAAGGCCCTCGAGGCCACGCGGTTCAACAAGACCGCGGCGGCGAAGCTTCTCGGCATCACCTTCCGGTCACTGCGCTATCGCCTGGATCGCCTGGGCATCGACTGATTGCTGAATCGAACCGTCCGGCATTCGCCGCACTTCGATGACCGTCCCGAGGGCGAGAGAGTCTCGCTCCTCGTGATCCACAACATCTCGCTCCCGCCCGGTGAGTTCGGGGGCCCCTGGATCGACGACCTCTTCATGGGCCGGCTCGATCCGAAGGCGCATCCGTACTTCGAGGAGGTCGCGGGGCTGCGCGTGTCGTCGCACTACTTGATCAGGCGCGACGGGACGCTCGTCGAGTACGTGCCGCCCGCGAAGCGCGCATGGCACGCGGGCGCCTCGTCGTGGAAGGGCCGCGAGCGCTGCAACGATTTCTCCATCGGCGTGGAGCTCGAGGGAGCCGACGACGTCCCCTTCGCCGAGCCCCAGTACGAGACGCTGGTCGCGCTCGCGAGGGACCTCGAGGAGCGCTTCGGGCTGCTGGATCTCGCGGGCCACAGCGAGATCGCCGCCGGCCGAAAGACCGATCCCG
>DATBEA010000009.1:0-3481 GCA_036276215.1 Usitatibacter sp. | reverse complement strand
CCGCCCATGCATTGCGGCCGAAGACGAAGAAGGGCACGTCGGCCCCCAGGTCCGCGCCGATCTCGGCCAACGCCTCGCGGTCGAACCCGGTTTTCCAGAGCGAGCCCAACGCGAGGAGCGTGGTCGCCGCATCCGAGCTTCCTCCGCCGAGGCCGCCGCCGATGGGAATCCGCTTGTCGACTTCGATGTCGGCGCCCAGGGGCGTGCCGCTGGCCTCCTTGAGGAGCAGCGCCGCGCGCACCACGAGGTCCTGGGCGGCGGGCACGCCGGGCACGTCGTTCACGCGGTTCACCGCGCCGTCGGCGCGCACGCGAAAGCGCAGCGTGTCGTGCAGGTCGACCAGCGTGAAGGCGCTCTGCAACAGGTGGTAGCCGTCCGCGCGGCGTCCCACGACGTGCAGGAAGAGGTTCAGCTTCGCGGGCGCGGGATAGTCGGGCGGCGGGAGCTGCACGGCACTACTCGAGCGGATGGTATTCGTCGATCACCAGGCGCACCACCACGTCGCCTCGCGTGGCGGTGATGCGGCGGGCGAGCTCGACCGCGCCGGCCTGCTGCGTCTCGTCGACCGAGACCTTCCAGTCTCCCGCGGAATCGCTCGCCGCCTTTCCGTGCAGCCAGGCCGCGACGCGGTCCGGGTCCAGCGGCACGCCGAGGATGTTCTCGGTGAGCTCCTGGAAATTGGTGGCGGACATGGTCGGCTGGCCGGCGCGCTCGAGGTGCGTGCCCTTAGGCCCCGACTCCAGGCGCGCCACCTCGTTGCCGAGGGGAGAGGCGATCACCCAGGTGTCGGATCCGGCCCTGCGCGTCCATCGCAGCTTGGCGATGTCGCTTCGCTCGGGTGTGCGGATCGAGATGCGGCCGGTCACTTCGAAGGCTCGCGGCACGCCTTGCAGGTCGGGCAGCGGCGCCCGGGGCGCCGTGGCGCAGGCGGCGAGGAGGAGTGCCAACGCCACCCCCGCCCCGAGGATCCCCGTCTTCACGGGGATGGCGTCATCGATCAGGATGCTTCTGCATCACCGCGAGCAGCGTCTCGTGGTTCGGGTTTTCCTTGAGCGCGGCGCGCCAGATCTTCTGCGCCTCGTCGTGCTTGCCGCTGCTCCACATGACCTCGCCCAGGTGCGCGGCGATCTCCGGATCGGAGCGCGAGACGTATGCGTCCTGCAGGTGCTTCAAGGCTTCCCGCGTGTCGCCCATGCGGTAGTAGACCCAGCCGAGGCTGTCGAGGATGAACGGGTCGTCGGGCGAGAGCTTGTAGGCTTTCTCGATCAGGTCCTTCGCCTCCACGAGCCGGTCGGTCTTCTCCGCGAGCGTGTAGCCCAGCGCGTTGTACGCGTGCGCGTAGTCGGGCTTCAGGCGGATCACCTTGCGCAGGTCGATCTCGAGCACGTCGAGCTTGTCCAGGCGCTCGGCGGCCATCGCGCGGTCGTAGAGCAGCTCGTACGAATCCGGGTATTGCTTCACCGCCTTGGTGAGCATGTCGTAGGTGGCCTGCCACTCCTTCGCGTCGCGAAGGAGCTGCGCTTCCACCTGGATGATCTCGATGCGGTCCTCGGGAGCGCGCGCGTCGATCTTCTCCAGGTACGTGCGCCCGGCCTCGAGGCCCTGCTGGCGCGCGATGAGGGTCGCGATCTTCAGCTGCGCGCGCACCCAGTCGCCCGCCTCGACCTTCTGGTACCAGGCGATCGCCTCGTCCACGTTCTTCATGCCCTCGGCGGCCTGGCCCAGGCCCAGGTAGATCGCGGTGGGATCGCGGTAATTCTGCTTGAGCGCGCGCGTGAAGGCGACCTGCGCATCGGCGTAGTCCTCGAGCTGCAGCGACAGCAGCCCGACGGCGTACGAAGCCTGCGAGTCGTTCTTGGAGCGCTTCTCCACCTCGCGGAACTGCTCGCGCGCCTCGGCGAGCTTGTGCTCGCCCGCAAGCTCGCGCCCGAGCTGCATGCGCACCTCGTTCGAGTCGGGATACGTCGTGATGAAGTCCTGGTAGAACGCGATCACGTCGGACGGCGTCGACTTGTGGAGCACCTGCGCCTTGAGGATCGCGGCCTGCTCCCAGCCGGGTTTCATCCCGAGCGCTGCGTCGGCCTCGCTCGCGGCGACCTCGGGCTGGTTGGCCACGAGGGCGGCAACGCCCACGGCGTAGCGCGATTCGGCCACCACGTACGGGGCCGTGACCTTGCGCGTGGCCTCGAGCACGGCCGCCTTGTCGGGGAACTTGCTGAAGAGGTGCGAGAGCTGCACGAGGATCGGGCCGCGGTTGGCCGTCTTCTCGAGGATGCCGGCGAGCGTGGTGCGCGCCTTCTCGAGATCGCCGCCGTTGGCGAGCAACGCCGCGATGATCTCGCGGGCGAGCGCCGAATCGGGATCGAGCTCCAGGAGGAGCGTGGCACTGTCCATCGCCGGACCGAAGGCCCGGGCGCGGATCGCGGTTTCCACCGCGCGGCGCGCGATCGCCGGGTCCTTCAGCTCGCGGGCGAGGCGCTCGTAGACCGCGATGGCGCCCTCGGTGTCGCCACGCTGGGCGGCGACTTCGGCCACCAGGTATTCGAACATCGCGTCGGCCTTGACGCCGGCCGGATCGCTATCCGCCGCCGTGTCCTCCTTCGGCTCTTCCGCCGCCGAGGGGCCCACCAGGCCCACCACGAATGCCGCCGCTACCGCTGCCCACCAAGCCTTGCCCGTCGCCATGCCGTGCTTCCTCCCATCGCACCCCACGATGCCGGGGCCGTGTCGTCGCAACTATCATAGAACGATTCAAGCGCCAGCTACGCCGGCGTCATTGTTTCATTCGTCGCCCTGTAGGACGATGGCCCGCCTATAATCCGCCCCTGGCGTCCATCCTCCTTTTCGACCGTCCATGCCGGAGCTGCCGGAAGTCGAGACCACCCGGCGGGGCCTCCTGCCGCACCTCGTGGGACGGAGGGTCCGCGGCGTCCGGATTCGCAATCCGAACCTGCGCTGGCCGGTCCCCCGGGGCCTTGCGCGACGCTTGCAGGGCGAGGAAATCCTGGAGATCCGCCGGCGCGCCAAGTACCTGCTCGTGGATTTCCCGCGAGGCCACCTGCTGGTGCACCTGGGGATGTCGGGCCGCCTCACGCTCGTGCCCAACGGCACACCCCCTCGCAAGCACGACCACGTGGACATCGAGCTCGACGGGCCCCGCACGCTTCGCTTCACCGACCCGCGGCGCTTCGGGACCATCCTCTGGCTCGAAAGCCCCGCCGAGCGCCATGCGCTCCTCAGGAACCTGGGCCTGGAGCCGCTCGAGCCGGGCTTCACGGGCGAGGCGCTGCACCGCAAGGCGCGCGGGCGCAAGGTCTCCGTGAAGCAGTTCCTCATGAATGGCGGGATCGTCACGGGCGTGGGCAACATCTACGCGAGCGAAGCGCTCTTCCGCGCGCGCATCAATCCGAAGCTCGCCGCACATCGCGTGAGCCGCGCGCGCTACGACGCGCTCGCGGAGAAAGTGCGGGAGACACTCGAA
>DATBEA010000008.1:0-3040 GCA_036276215.1 Usitatibacter sp. | reverse complement strand
GAAAGTCCCGAGGCGAGCTGGCGGTGCGACGGGGATTCCGTCGTGCGCGCTCCGATGGCGCCCCAGGCGATCAGGTCCGCGATGTACTGCGGCGAGATGAGGTCCAGGAACTCCGTCCCGCACGGCATGCCGAGCTGGTTGATCTCGAGGAGGAGCTTCCTCGCGAGCCGGATGCCCTCGTTGATGTCGAAGGTCTCGTCCAGCTTCGGGTCGTTGATGAAGCCCTTCCAGCCCACGGTCGTGCGCGGCTTCTCGAAGTACACGCGCATCACGATCGCGAGCTCGCGCGCGTGGCGGTCGCGCTCGGCCTTCAGGCGCCTCGCGTAATCGAGCGCGGCGTCGTAGTCGTGGATCGAGCACGGCCCCAGCACCACGAGCAATCGGTCGTCGGCGCCGCGCAGGATGTCGTGGACGGCCTTTCGCCCCTCGAAGGTCGCCTGCTCGGATCGCTCCGTGGCGGCGAGCTCGCGCATCACCTGCATGGGAGCGAGAAGCTCGTCTCCCTGCTCGATGCGGACGTCGTCGGTGCGGTAGTGCGTCATGGCTGTGTAGGGATAAAAAAAACCGCCAGTTTTGGGCTGGCGGTTTTTCGTGGATTCGTGGGCTTTCCCCGGGTCAAATCCTCTCAACCGCCGAAGGCAGGAGATAGAAGAACCAGGAGAAGTGCGCGGACCAGCGATTCATGCCTCGAATGCTAGCATACCCGCCCATGGATCGCCTCCGCGCGGCGGCCGCGCTCGCCGCCCTCGCCATCGTCCTTCCCGCGGCTGCCCAGCCGCAGTCCTTCAAGGCGGAGCTGGAGCCCGGCGCCATGCACGAGGAGTGCATGCGCGTGGAGAAGGGCGTGAAGCGCGACTACTCGTGGAAGAGCGACGTCCCCGTGGATTTCAACATCCACTACCACCACGAGCCCGAGGTCTTCTATCCCGTGAAGCGCGAGGCCATGCGCGGCGACGGCGGCACCTTCATCGCCAAGACCGGCGAGGACTACTGCTGGATGTGGACGGCGCGCGACAGGAAGGCGAAGGTCGAAGGCAGGATCGACCCGGCGCCAGACCCTCTTTCCCGCCGCTAGGCGGGAACGAACTTCAGCGCCACGCCGTTGTTGCAGTAGCGCTTGCCCGTGGGCCGCGGACCGTCGTCGAACATATGGCCCTGGTGCCCCTCGCAGCGCGCGCAGTGGTACTCGGTGCGCGGGAGGATCAGCTTGAAGTCGGTCTTTGTCTCGAGGTGGCCCGGGATGAAGGTGAAGAAGCTGGGCCAGCCGGTGCCGCTCTCGAACTTCGACGACGAGTCGAAGAGCGGCAGGTCGCAACCGGCGCACACGAAGGTGCCCTTGCGATGCTCGCCGTTGAGCGGGCTCGATCCGGCGCGCTCGGTCGACTCGTGGCGGAGCACGGCATAGGACTCGGGCGGAAGGCGCTTCTTCCATTCCTCGTCGGTGAGGTGCAGCTTCTGCACCGGGGGGCCGTCGTTGGGGATGCCGGCTGCCGACGCGACGCGGTGCGCCGCGAATAGCCCGGCCAGGGCTGCGGTGAATTTCCTGCGGGTCATGTCCATGCTCTCTATACGAGGGAACCCGTGAGTCGGATGCGCGCCGGGCTCCTTACGCGGTGCCGCCCACGGTGAGGCCCTCGATGCGGATGGTGGGTTGCCCCACGCCCACGGGCACGGATTGCCCGTCCTTGCCGCACATGCCCACGCCGGGATCCAGGCACATGTCGTTGCCGATGAGCGCCACGCGGGTGAGCGCGTCGGGTCCGTTGCCGATGAGGGTCGCGCCCTTCACCGGGTACTGCACCTTCCCGTTCTCGATCCAGTAGGCCTCGGAGGTCGAGAAGACGAACTTGCCGTTGGTGATGTCCACCTCGCCGCCGCCGAAGTTCACGGCGTAGAGCCCCCGCT
This sequence comes from Usitatibacter sp., assembly GCA_036276215.1. Taxonomy (GTDB): domain Bacteria; phylum Pseudomonadota; class Gammaproteobacteria; order Burkholderiales; family Usitatibacteraceae; genus Usitatibacter. Next base: position 1,135 of record DATBEA010000008.1, on the reverse strand, counting down.
CCACCGACGCGATGATCTCGCCGGGATCCTTGTCCCCGCCCAGCATGAAGGTGTTGGTCATGCGCGGCATGGGGATCGCCGCATAGGATTCGCGCCGGCCGTTGCCCGTGGGCGCGACACCCATGAGGCGCGCATTCAGCCGGTCCTGCAGGTAACCGCGCAGGATTCCGTCCTCGATCAGCACGCTTCGCGACGTGGGATGCCCTTCGTCGTCCACGGAAAGGGAGCCGCGGCGGTCGGGGATCGTGCCGTCGTCGATCACGGTCACGCCGGGTGCCGCCACGCGTTCGCCCACGCGGCCGCTGAAAGCCGAGGTGCCCTTGCGGTTGAAGTCGCCCTCGAGGCCGTGGCCGATCGCTTCGTGCAGCAGCACGCCGGGCCAGCCCGGGCCCAGCACCACGCTCATCACGCCGGCCGGCGCGGGACGCGATTCCAGGTTCACGAGCGCCTGGCGCACCACGTCGCTCGCGAGCTTCTCGAGGATTTCGTCGGTGTAGAACGCATAGCCGAAGCGCCCGCCCGCGCCCTGGTGGCCCTGCTCGCGCCGGCCGTTGTGCTCGACGATGGCCGTGACCGAAAGGTGCACCAGCGGGCGCACGTCCGCGGCGAGGCCGCCATCCGCGCGCGCCACCAGCACCACGTCGTATTCGCCCGAGAGCCGCCCGATCACCTGCTTCACGCGCGGGTCCACCGCGCGGGCGTAGCGCTCGAGCGTCTCGAGGATCTTCACCTTCGCCCCGTCGTCGAACTGCGCGACGGGATCGATGGGCGCGTAGAGCGCGTGCCCGGAGCGCACCAGCGCGCGGCCCGCCGCGGTGGTCCCGCCGTCGGCCGCGATCGCGCGCGTCACCTTGGCGGCCGCTTCGAGCGCATCCGGATTGATGTCGTCGGCATAGGCGAAGGCGGTCTTCTCGCCGGCCACCACGCGCACGCCCACGCCCTGGTCGATCGAGTAGCTTCCCGACTTGACCTCGCCCTCCTCCAGCGCCCAGCTCTCGGAGCGGTTGTACTGGAAGTACAGGTCGGCGTCGTCCGCCTTGTGCGCCAGGATGGTGCCGAAGACTTTCCGGGTGGCGAGCTCGTCCATCCCGAACGGCGTGAGCAGCGTGGCCTTGGCGATGTCCAGGGTGGAATT
>DATBEA010000007.1:0-3886 GCA_036276215.1 Usitatibacter sp. | reverse complement strand
GCGGGATCGGAGGGATCCGCGGGATCCGCGGCGGGAATGCGGTAGCTCTCGCTGGCCCAGGCGCCCAGGTCGCGGGTCCTGCAGCGCTCGCTGCAGAACGGCCGCCACGGATTGTCCGGCGCGAAGAGGGCGAGCTCGCCGCAGGCGGGACACGCGACGATGCGCGGCGTGGAATCGCTCACAGGTTGCAGAACGCAAGCTCGAATGGCACGTCGTGCTCGTACACCCGCGTCTTCTGCACGCCCTCGGGCAGCAGGAAGCGCACGTTCAGCGCGTACTTGTTGGCGCTGATCTCGGGCACGCACGCGAGCTCGTCGGCGAGCGACAGGCGAAGCATCTGCGCCGGGCGCTCGGCCGGGGTCTGCTGGTAGACGCCCTGGAACGCGATGAGGGAGCTGCTGCGGCCGCTCTCGCGCAGGACCCGCAGCACGATGGCGAGCGCGGCATGGACCGGCAGGAGCGGCTTCAACCATTCTTCGAGGTCCGCGCGGCGCCGGGAGGCCGGATGATGCAGCCAGTGGTGATAGGAGGGAAGGTCGAACTCGCTCGTGCCGCCGGGAATGCCCACGCGCTGCTTGATCGCCATGAGCCACTCGTTCTCGCGCAGGCTCTGGCCGGTCTTGCCCGAGGTCGCGTGGAGGTTCGCGAACGCGACCTCGATCTCGCGCAGCACGCCGTTCAGCTTCTCCTCGGAAATTGCCGGATTGCTGCGCAGCGCCTCGAGGAAGGTCTTCTGGCGGTCGAGCTCCTGCAGCAGGTCGCTCTTCAGGTCCGCCCGGCTCGCCACCTCCACGATCTCGAACATGCCCGTGAGGCACGCGTGGTGGCCATGGGGGCTCGGATCCGAGAGGAAATGGCGCACGCGATCGTACAAGTCCTCCAGCCGCAGGAGCGTTCGAATGCGCTCGTTCAGGGGATATTCGTAGATGATCACGGACCCGCCGTCGGTTGGCCGGGATTGTGGGGCAATGTCATCGCGTTGACAACGCGCGCGGCCGTGTTTTTCAGAGTCCGCGGTAGAAAACGTGCAGCCGCTCGCACTGGGGCGCGAGCGAAGGCTCGTCGCCCCCGTTCCAGACCACGTCGCTGGCGGCCTGCAGGCGCCGCCAGCGCGGCCACTGCGCCTGCATGATGGCGCGAACGCGCCCGGGCTCCAAACCCGAGCGCGCGACGGTGCGCTCGACCTGGAGGGCCTCGGGGCAATCGACCACCAGGATGCGGGCGACGCGGTCCAGGAACCCGCGCGTCTCGAAAAGGAGGGGCACGACCACGAGGACGTAGTCGCCGCGTGCCTGCGCGAGGGCCTCCTCGGCGGCGGCGCGAATGGCGGGGTGCAGGATCGCCTCCAGCCGCGAGCGTGCCAGGGGATCCTCGAAGACCAGCTCGCGCATGGCGGCGCGATCGAGCGCGCCATCGGCGCCGATGTAGCGCTCGCCGAAGGCTTCCCTCAGCCGCCCGATCGCGGCCCCTTCGGCCTTCGTGATGGCGTGCGAGATCTCGTCGGTGTCCACCACGGCGGCGCCCAGTCCCGCCAGGCGCGCGGCCACCGTGCTCTTGCCCGACCCGATCCCGCCCGTGAGGCCGACCGCGATCACGCCGGGAAGTGGCCCACCCACGCGACCACGGCCGCGCGGCCCCACACGAGGCCCGCGATGCCGCCCAGCGCGAGGTACGGCCCGAAGGGGATGCGCGTATCGGCGCCCTTCCGGGCCGCCCAGAGCGCGATTCCGCCGATGACAGCGCCCAGCCCGGCGGACACGACGATCACCACCGGGAGCACCTGCCACCCGGTCCAGGCACCCAGGGCCGCGAGCAGCTTGAAGTCGCCGAATCCCATGCCTTCCTTCTTCGTGACCAGGCGAAACCCCCAATACACGCTCCAGAGCAGCAGGTAGCCGCCGGCCGCCCCAAGCACCGCCGAGCGCAGGTCCACGAAGACCGCCCCCGTGTTGGCGAGCAGCCCCAGCCAGAGCAGCGGGAGCGTGATCGCGTCGGGCAGGAGCTGCGTGTCGAAGTCGATGAAGGTGAGGGCCACCAGCGCCCACGCGAAAACGAGGGCGAAGGGGAGGGCCGCCGAGTAGCCGAAGCGCCAGGCCATGAGCGCGCCCATCGCGCCGCCCAGGACCTCCACGGCCGGGTAGCGCGCGCTGATGGGCTTGGCGCATGCCGCGCAGCGCCCGCGAAGCGCGACCCAGCCCAGGACCGGGACGTTGTGCCACGGCTTGATGGGCGTGCCGCACCCGGGGCAGGCCGACGCGGGGCGAAAGAGGTTGTACGGCTCGCGCGGGGCGGGCTCGGCGCCGGCGAGGGCGGCGCAATCGTCCTCCCACTGCGCCTGCATCATCTTCGGCAGGCGATGGATGACGACGTTGAGGAGCGAACCCACGCATAGGCCCAGGAGGGCCGAGGCGACCATCAGCGCCGCGGGGAAGTCGTGGAGGAGGGAGAAGAAGTCGGTCATGAAAGACGTGGGACGCGAGACCCGAGGCGCGGGAAAAAGCAAAGCCGCACCGAAGTGCGGCTCCGCCACGGATCTGGACTACGAGCGCCTATGTTCCTGTTCTTTCTCGCGTCTCGCGCCTTCGCGTCTTGCGCCTGCCGCCTAGATCGCCTGGCCCATCTTGAAGATCGGCAGGTACATGGCGACCACGATGCCGCCGATGAGGGTGCCCAGGATCACCATGATCATCGGCTCCATGAGCGAGGCGAGCGACTCGACCGCCTCGTCCACTTCCTGCTCGAAGAAGTCGGCCACCTTGGAGAGCATCGCGTCGAGGGCGCCCGATTCCTCGCCGATCGCGCACATCTGCAGCACCATGCTCGGGAACACGCCCGAGTTTTGCATGGCCGTCGTGAGGTTCGTGCCGGTGGAGACCTCGGACTGGATCCGCTTGGTCGCCTCGTAATACACGTAGTTGCCCGAGGCGCCCGAGACCGAGTCGAGCGACTCGACCAGCGGCACGCCGGCCGCGAACATGGTCGAGAGCGTGCGGCACCAGCGCGCGATGCACGCCTTGCGGATCACGTCGCCGAACACCGGGACCTTGAGGATGAGCCGGTCCATCACGCGCTGCATGGTGGCCGAGCGCTTCCACGAGTACATGAAGAACCAGACCCCGCCGATGATCGCCGGGAAGAGCACGTACCACGTGGCCAGCATCCAGTCCGAGATCGCCATGACGACGAGCGTGGGGCCCGGAAGGTCCGCGCCGAAGCCCTTGAAGAGGTCCTTGAAGACCGGGATCACGAAGATCATGATCACCGCGGTCACGACCAGCGCCACGACGATGATGGAGATCGGGTAGAAGAGCGCGCTCTTGATCTTGCCCTTGATCGCGACGATCTTCTCCTTGTACGTCGCGAGCCGGTCGAGGAGCGTGTCCAGGATACCGGCCTGCTCGCCGGCGCCCACCAGGTTGCAGAAGAGGGCGTCGAAGTAGAGCGGGTACTTGCGGAAGGCCTGGGCGAGGGAGGAACCGGTCTCCACGTCGGTCTTGATGTCGAGCAGGAGCTTGCCGACCGACGGGTTGCCGTGGCCGCGGCCCACGATGTCGAAGGCCTGCAGCAGCGGCACGCCCGCCTTCATCATCACCGCGAGCTGGCGCGTGAACACCGTGATGTCCTTCTCGGTGATCTTCTTGCCGCCGCGCCCGGAGACCTTCTTCACGCTGATCTTCTGCAGCCCCTGGCGGCGAAGCTGCGCGAGCACGATATGGTCGCCCGCGGCGCGGATCTCTCCCTGCTGGTTCCTGCCGGACTTGTCCTTGGCGCTCCACTTGAAGTTGTAGAGCTTGACGTCCTTAGCATCCCGCTTGGCGACAGCAGCCATGGTTTCGTTCCCCCTGCTACTCGTTGGTCACGGCTTCGACTTCCTCGAGGGAAGTGA
>DATBEA010000006.1:0-8351 GCA_036276215.1 Usitatibacter sp. | reverse complement strand
GAAAGCGAGGATGAACCCCAGGTACAGCGGATGGCGCACGTAGCGATACAGGAAGGGTGTCCTGAATTCCTGGGCCGCCGGCGCCTCTTCACCCATCACGCGCATCACGACCTGTCGCAGCCCGAAGAGCTCGAAATGGTTGAGGAGGAACGTCGAGACCAGCAGCACGGACCAACCCAGCCAGAAGATGGCCCAAAGCAGCTGGGCCACCAGCGGGTCGGTCACGTGCCAGATGACGGGCTCGGGAATGGGCTCCCACTTCCACAGCAGCAACGCGAGCGCGAGGGTCGCGGCGAGCACGTACGTGCTGCGCTCGACGGCGGCCGGCACGAATCGCGTCCACCAACGCTTGAACGAGCGCCTCGCCATGATGCTGTGCTGCAGCGCGAACACCGTGAGGAGCACCAGGTTCACGACGACGGCCCTTGCCACGGTGCCCGGCTCGCCCGAGTCGATCGACTTCACCACGAACACGTTGCCGATGAAGCCGATCGCATACAGGAACGTCCCGAGGAAGAAGACGTACGAGGCCGCGCCGTAAAGCATGGAGATGATGGCCATCACTCGACCAGGGCGACGCCGGATCCGCCCATCTCTTTCGGCATGTCCTTCATCTTCGGAAGTCCGTCCTTCATCGCGAACTTCTTCTCCTGGTAGTTCACGTGGATCCCGGGCGCGAACGCGAAGTCGTCGATCACCGCGGCGTAGACGTCCACGAGGCCCATGCCCGGGTGATCGGTGAAGACGTGGCCGCCGCAGTTCGTGCACCACTTGCGGTAGCTGTTGGGCGTCTTGTTGAACGTGCCGATCTTCTCGGCGCCCTTCGTGACCTTCAACGCGTCGGGCTTCCACAGCGTGAACGCGTTGACCGGGCCGGCCGACCATTTCCTGCACGATTCGCAGTGGCAGTAGCCCATGCCCGCGGGATCCCCGCTCACCGTGAATTGCACCGAGCCGCAAAAGCAGCTCCCCTTGTAATCCTTGCCTTGTGCCATTTTCAGTTGTTCTCCATCAGTAGGTGTGGTGTTGCGCGAGCTTCTTCTCCATCCATTCGGCCCGTATGTCCGGTGCCTTTCTCGTCCTGCGGGCCTGCGAGCCCTCGAACGGCTTCTCCCGCCCGGTGCGCGCGAATCCGCGGCGTTCGTAGAACGCGGTCACGTCCGGCCGGTGCCGCGTGAGGACGCCGATCGCCATCAGGCTGCATCCCATGTCCTCGCGCGCGATGCGCTCGGCCTCGGCGATGATCTCCTTGCCCACGCCCGCGCCCTGCACGGCCGGGCGCACGGCGAGCATGCCCATGTACGCGGCATTGCCCATCTTCTTCAGGTACGCGCATCCCGCGACCTCGCCGCGGTACACGCGCAGCAGGAACATCGCTCCCGGCACCGCGAGCAGCGTGAGGATCTCGGCCGCGAATGTGCGATCGCCCTCGAAGAACGCGCTCTCGTCGGTCCAGGCCGCGGCGCCGCCATCTCCATGGCTCGCCGAATTGACGATCGAGACGATGGTGTTGGCGTCAGCGGGTCTTGCGATCCGAAACCGCGTTTCAACTTCAGGCATGAGAGCGTCTGGCATGGCCGCCTTTCACGGGTCGAAACGCATGGGTCACCTTGGCGGCGTAGCGGGCGAGGCTTTCCGCGGCAGCCAGGATCATCTGCGCCATGGCTTCATCGCGCTCCATGCGCGCCATGCGAATGTGCGCATCGAGGTATTCGCGGTAAGAGTTCGGGTCGTTCGGGATCATTACGGGACCTTTCAGGGGCAGTGAGGCATTGACGGGTCCCATGCTAGCCTCTACCCTGTGTCGCGAAGGACCGATATCCCTCGATTTACGACATGTGCCGTTTTTTCAGGATCTCCCGATGAAACACCTAGGCTTCCTGGTCTTCCACGACTTCAACATCCTCGACCTGTCCGGGCCGCTCGCCGCGTTCGACGTGCCGCGCCACGAGGTGGATCCCACGCCCTACCGGCTCACCGCGTACTCGGAGGACGGCGGCGAGGTCGTGAGCTCGAGCGCCGTCTCCGTGAACACGGTTCCGATCGAACGGGCGAGGCTCGATACGCTGGTCGTGGTGGGCGGCAGGGGCGCGATCGCCGCGAGCGAGAACCCGAGGATGGTGGACCTCGTCCAGAAGATCGCGAAGCGCGCGCGGCGGGTCGCGAGCGTGTGCTCGGGCGCCTTCCTGCTCGCCGAAGCGGGACTCCTCGACGGTCGCCGCGCCACGACGCATTGGGAGTACGCCAACCGGCTGCAACAGTCCTACCCTCGCGTGCGCATGGAGCTCGACCAGATCTACCTCCAGGATGGGAACCTCTGGACCTCGGGCGGCGTGACCGCCGGAATCGACCTGTCCCTCGCGATGATCGAGGAAGACCTGGGCCCGGCGGTGGCGCAGCGCGTGGCACGCGTGCTCGTCGTCTACCACCGCCGTGTCGGCGGCCAGTCGCAATTCTCGGAGATGCTGCGGATGGAACCCGAGACCGATCGCGTGCGGCGAGCTCTGCACTACGCGCGCGAGCACCTCGGCCAGCGGCTCTCGGTCGAGCAGCTGGCGGATTCGGCGCACCTGGGCGCGCGCCAGTTCAGCCGCCTCTTCCTGCGGGAGACGGGCGAGACGCCCGCCAAGGCCGTGGAGCGGCTTCGCACCGAGGCCGCGCACGTGCAGGTCACGGAAACCACGGCGTCGATCGAGACGATCGCCCGGCACGTGGGCTTCGAAAGCGCGGAACGCATGCGCCGCGCGTTCATCCGCCTCTACGGCCAGCCGCCGCAAGCGGTGCGCCGGATCGCGCAGTCGGCCGCGTAGCGATTTGCGGAAACCTGCCTGAAATTTCGCAGCTGCGGCGAAATCCAGTGAATATTCACTAGTTCCGGGCGAAGCCCCGGGAGTATCTTCTCGGCCGAGTTCCCTCGACAGGAGAAGACGCCATGCCATTCGCGATCCGCAACCGCACCGCCCTCGCCTCGGTTTTCGCCGCGCTCTCGCTCGGCGCGCTCGCCGCTCCCAAGGACCTCAAGAACTGCGTTGCCATCACGGAACCAGGCTCCTACGTCCTCACGCGCAACATCACCGCCACGAGCGACTGCTTCGTCATCCAGGCCGATTTCGTCACGCTGGACCTCGCCGGTTTCGTGATCACCGGAAATGGCGGCGGCGCGGGCATCGCCGAATTCCTCGGGGCCGGGCACCAGGGCATCGTGGTGCGCAACGGCGCCGTCACCAATTTCCAGGACGCGATCGCGCTTCCCCATTCGACCGCCGTCACCGTGGAGGCCGTCAACGCCACGGGCAACAGCTTCGACGGGATCGTCCTGGGCGACGAGGCCACGGTGAAGAACAGCACCGTGGCAAGCAATGGCGGCATGGGCATGCGCCTGGGCCAGCGCGCGCTCGTGACCGGCAACAACGTGAACGCAAACGCGGGCAGCGGGATCCTCGTGGACATCGGCGGCAACGTCGCGGGCAACACCGTGGGCCGCAACCAGGCTTCGGGCATCGTGGCCTTCGAAGGCGCCCTGCTCGTGAACAACGTCTCGCGCAACAACATGCTCGACGGGATCTCGGTCGATTGCCCGAGCGCGGTCATTTCCAACACCACGAGCAACAACCAGGGGCAGAACCTGGACATGATCAGCGGCGCTTGCGATCCCAACTCGCAGGCGTGCTGCGTGGTGACCGCGCACAACTCGACGCTCTGAGCGGCGCCCTTCAGCGATCGCCGAAGGCGGCGTTCAGCTCCTTGCCGGACGCCGCCGCCGCAAAGCCGTCGAAGCGGCCCTCGTCGGCGATCATCCGCGCGGCGCGCATGAAGCCGCCCCACGCGGCACGGGCGAGCGCGCCGCCCACGCTGATCCTCCGCACGCCCATGGCGGCGATGTCCTTCAGCGTGAACTCGCTTTCCGCGCCGATGAGCAGGTTCACCGGCTTGGGCGCCACCGCTTTCACCACCGCGACGATGTGGTCGCGCGTGCGGATGCCCGGGGCGTAGAGGCAATCCGAGCCCGCTTCGGAATACGCCTTGAGCCGCGCAATCGTGTCGTCGATATCCGGACGGCCGAGGAAGAAATTCTCCGCGCGCCCGACGAGCAGCGTGGCCGTGCCGCTTTCATCGATCGCCGCGCGCGCCGCCTTCAACCGCGCTACCGCGTCTTCGATCGTGCGCAGGGGCCGGCTCGCGTCGCCGGTCGAATCCTCGATCGACAAACCGGAAACGCCCGCGTCGATCGCCATGCGCACGCTTTCGGCCACGCCCTTCGGGTCGGCCGCATAGCCGCTTTCGAAGTCGGCATTGAGCGGAAGGTCCGTCGCCGCGGCGAGCGCGCGCAGGTGCTCCAGCACGGCGGCACGCGGGCTGGCGCCGTCCGCCTGACCCTGCGACCACGCGAATCCGGAGCTCGTGGTGGCGAGCGCCTTGAACCCGAGCTTTTGCAGCATGAGGGCGCTGCCCACGTCCCAGGGATTGGGAATCACGAAGCATCCGCTCTCGTGCAGCGCGCGGAAGCCCGCGCGCTTCTTGTCGATGGAGGTCACCTAGCGTCCCCCGCTCTTCACGAAATCGATGGAGGCCTGGAAAAGCTCCAGGTCCTTCTCGTACTCGGTGGCGTCTTCGCGGTCGATCTGGATCCATTCCTTCGTGCTCGACACGCCGCCGGGCTGGAACGAGGTCACGTTGCCTCGCGAGAACTGCAGGTCGCGCGCCGTCGCGGCGGGAAGGCGAAGCCCGACCCCGTTGCCGCTGATGCACGCGAACATGCGGTCGCTCACGAAATAGCCGTCGAGGCCGCCGATCTTCTTCGAGACGACGCCCGGAAGCTTCGTGAGCACCGCGTCGACCTGCTTCTTGCGTGCGGACTTGTCGTTGTTGTCAGGCATTCAGGCCCTTCGCCATTTGAGGGTTCGCGTGACAGGCACGCCGTCCAGCGCGGTGGTCTCGAGGCGGATCGTGAGCTCGTCGCCTTCCACGGTCATCGCGCGCGTAAGCACCATTCCCACGTTTTCGTTCGACAGCGCGCCGGCCAGGCGCTGGGTCACCGTGCCCTGCCGGTCGTCCACCGTGTAGGTGCCGAAGTACGCATCGTAACCGCCTTGGGCGCGGCTGTTGTTGGGGCCGCTCGCGCCCTGGGCCTGGGCCGCGTCCGGATTCGAGCGATTGCGTTTCATGAACTGGGCGGCGAAGTTCCCGGTCGCATCGTAGACCAGGATGGCAATGGGGTCGCTGCCCAGGCCCGGGTCCGGGTGCACCTTGCCGTCGCGCGCGCGGTCCTCGCGGGATGTGAGCATCCAGGTGCCGACGAGCAATCTCGAAAGGGGGGCCACGCGGCATATATGCCCGAAAATTCCATGTCCGTAAATGGCCAGACAAGCCCGCCCGCGCGCGGCACGATGCATCCAATTGAACGGAGGAACCCATCATGTCGTTCCGGATCTCGGGCCTGGAGCCCGCGCAATTCGCTCCCTATCTCGCGATGAGCGACGAGGAGCTTGCCCGTCATCGCGGCCAGCGCCAGGTCGTGACGTCCTATCCCGGCTTCCCGTGCCGCGTGACGCTCGACGATGCGATGCCCGGCGAGGAGGTGATCCTGCTCAACTTCGAGCACCTTCCCGTGGATTCGCCCTACCGCTCGAGCCACGCGATCTTCGTACGGGCCGGTGCTGTCGAGCGTTGCGAGATGGTCGACGAGGTGCCGCCCGCGCTCGCCCGGCGGCTGCTTTCGGTGCGCGGATTCGACGCGAAGGGCTCGATGCTCTCCGGCGAGATCGTCGAGGGCGCGGCGATCGCGGCTTACGTCGAGGGCCAGCTCGCCAACCGGAAAATCGCCTACCTGCACGCGCACTACGCCAAGCGCGGCTGTTTCGCGGCGAGGATCGACCGCGCCTGCTGAAGGCATGTGCCGATCGGAGTGTGGCCACGGAAACCTCGCGCCGGCGGCGGGTCCAACCGGGGACACTTTCCCGGAGGTTTCCCCATGAAAACCCGCCTCAACCTGCTTGTCGCCGCCGCGGCGACGGCCGGCGCCGCCAGCATTGCCTTCGGTCAGACCGCGCCTACATGGCCTGCCAACACCACCGAGCCCAGCCCGGAAGCCGCGCCGACCCTCGTGCAGGGTCCGGTCGCCTCGGCCGCCAAGACGGGCGGCGACGATGCCGGCCTGGTGGACGGCGTCGTCTCGGCGCTGAATGCCGAACCCTCGTTGAAGGATTCGAAGATCACGGTCGCTTCGGAGGACGGCACGGTCACCCTCACCGGCGCCACGCAGACCCCCGACCAGCGCAAGAAGGCCGGCGAAATCGCCGCCGCGCAGGCGGGTGACGACAAGGTCGTCAACGCCGTGCTCGATTCAAAGGGCTGACGCTCAGCCTTCGAACAGGCGCCGGAACTCGCGCTCGCCTCGCGGGGTGAAGTCAACGACGCGCGTGCCGCGGCGGCGCTTCGCCCAACCCAGGGCGTAGCACCGCTCCAGGAGTTGCGCGCCCATGTGGCCCGCGAGGTGGTGACGCCGCGCGCTCCAGTCGAGGCAGGTGCGGCACATGGGGCGGCGGCTTTCACGAGCCGCACCGATATCGATGCCAATCCCGCTGCAGAACTCAATGCCGGCGCGTGAGAGCGTGAGGCCGGTCTCGTCGTGCGCGATCCAGCGGCGCTTCTTGAATGCGTCGAACGCGAGGACACCGAGATCGCCGGCGAGATGGTCGTAGCACACGCGCGCCTTGCGCAGTGCCGGGTCTCTCGGGCTCGATCGCAGGCGAAGCGCCCCGGTGCGGTAGGCGACGCCCAACAGGCTCTCGAGGAGCTGCGCCACGTCGCCGTCGGCGAGCCTGAAATACCGGTGGCGCCCCTGGCTTTCCACCGCCACGAGCTGCGCTTGTACGAGGCGCGAAAGGTGCGCGCTTACGGTCTGCTTCGTCACGTCGGCCACCCCCGCGAGCTCGGTCGCGGTGAGCGCCTGGCCTCCAAGGAGCGCCGTGAGGATCTCGGAGCGCGCCCGGTCGCCGATGAGCGCCGCGATCCCGGCGATGTTGGGGCCGTCCTTCATGGCTTCCATGGTAGTCCAGGCCGCGCACGGATGGTTCGATGCAGGACGAACCATCGACCGCCGTTTCGCGCCCACCATGCGTTCATGGCGATCACCTGCTTCATCCGCTACCGGATCGACCCCTTCCAGCGCGCCGAATTCGAGGCCTACGCGCGGCGCTGGCTGCGGATCATTCCCCGCTGCGGCGGCGAGCTCGTCGGCTATTTCCTCCCGCACGAGGGGACCAACGACATCGCGTGGGGATTGATCTCCTTCGCGAGCCTGCGCGACTATGAGGGATACCGGACGCGCCTCAAGGCCGATCCCGAGGCACGGGAGAATTTCGGCGAGGCGCAGCGCAAGCGCTTCATCCTCTCGGAAGAGCGGACTTTCCTCGAAAAGGTGTCTCCATGATCGCGGTCATCTTCGAAGCCGTCCCCGGCGACGGCAAGAGCGACGCCTACTTCGGCGCCGCCGAGCGCCTTCGCCCCCTCCTCGCGGGCGTGGACGGCTTCATCTCCATCGAGCGCTTCGAGAGCATCACGCAGCCGGGGAAGATCCTGTCGCTCTCGTTCTGGCGCGACGAAGCCGCCGTATGGCAGTGGCGAAACCTCGACGACCATCGAAAGGTCCAGGCCGCGGGCCGCGCCGGCATCTTCACCGACTACCGGCTGCGCGTGGCCGAGGTCTTGCGCGACTACGGGATGAACGACCGCGCCCAGGCGCCCGACGATTCACGCAGCGCGCACGGCGGCTAGGATCGAGGCGCGAGCCTCGCGACGACTTCCCGGAAATCGCCAGGCGCGTCGCGCTCGAACGACATCGGCTTGCCGTCGCGCGGATGGCGAAACCCCAGCGTGCGGGCGTGCAGCATGACGCGCGGCGCGTCGATCCTCGGCCCCGCGTAGTCCCGGATGTAGACGGCTTCGCCCAACAGGGGATGGCCCGCCTCGGCGAGGTGGATGCGGATCTGGTGCTGCCGGCCGGTCTCCAGCCGGCATTCGACCACGGTCGCGCCGTCCAGCCTCGAGACCGGCATCACGTTCGTGATCGAGCGCTTCGCGTCGGAAGGCGGGGCGCCACGCGCTCGCCGGTAGTGGCCGTGCGATCCGCGCAAGCCGTCGCCGCGGTCGGCCACGATATCGCTCTCGATGCGCGCGGGCGCGACGTCGCCGTGCGCTATGGCTTGATAGGCCCGCTCGATGTCGTGCGCACGGAACTGCTCGGCCAATCCCCGCTTCGCCTCCGCGGTGCGCGTGAAGACGACGAGGCCGCTCGTGTCGCGGTCCAGCCGATGCACCACGCCCAGGCCCGAGTCGCGCGCGTTGCGATC
>DATBEA010000005.1:0-5688 GCA_036276215.1 Usitatibacter sp. | reverse complement strand
GCGGAGAAATTCACGTTCAGCGTGGCGCTGCCCAGCGAGCCGAAGGTGTTGTTCTGGTTCGTCGGCGCCGTGGCCGCCACCAGCGTGTACGAGGACGTTCCCGTGAGCACGTCGGACAGGTACCCCGGATACCCGGAGTTGGACACGATCCAGTGCACGCTGCCGGGAATCGGCGTCGAGCCGCCGCCGGGGCCGAAGAGGCCCACCTGCGCGTTCGAGTAGCGGCCCATGGAGATGTTCACGCCGTCGGCGAAGTACGTCTTGAACTCGTCGTTGGTCCCGCCGACGATCGCCGGGCTCACGCCGCTTTGCGTGCCCGCGTAGGACGTGTAGCCGCGGAAGACGCCGTTGTCGGTATGGACGTCGGCACCCGTCGCCTGGCCCGCGAAGGGCGATCCGGCGAGGCTCATGACGACGTCCTGGAGGTTGATCGGATCGGCAATGAGGTTGTTGGTCGCATCCACCGGGTTCACGAAGCCCACCGGGTTGGTCGTCACGACCTGGGTGGTGACCTGCTGCGCGGCCGGAAGCGCCGGCGTGTCGCTCGGCGAGAAGTTGCGCGTGTCGCCGCCGGAGCCGGCGCCCGCGGTCGTGGCCTTCACGCCGGCCATCGTGATCGCCGCATCGCCGATGAAGGACGGCGTGGGAATGAACTTGGGCGGATTGCTTCCCGCCACGAGCACCGTCTGGCCCGGGCCGCTGATGAGGGTCGTCGCCCCGCCCTGCTGCGCCGGAACGTTGCCGTTGGCGAGCGTGTTGGTCACCGCGTGGCTGCCCTCGATCGTGTGGTTCACGGTGATCGATTGGTCGTTCTTCGGGTCGGCCACGCTCGGGTCGCAGTCGCCCGGGTCGCACGCGTAGAGGATGTTGCCGGAGCCGCGAATGCCCACGGTCGCCACGCGCGTCTTCATCACGTAGCGGTCGCGGTTGCCCGAGGCGATGAGGCCCGTGAAGGTGCGCAGCGTGCCGCGCAGCAGGCTGAGGACCGCGCCCTCGTTGGAGTCGCGCTTCTCGGGGTAGGCCTCGATCAGGAACTGGGTGTTGGGACGCAGCGAGAGCCTCGCCTGGTCCACCATGTTGAGCTGCGCCATGCCGTTGGCGCCGGTGACGATGCGGTCGCCGGGGTCGACCGCGGTGCCGCGCACGGGCGCGGACTTCTGCCCGTTGGCCTTCTGCAGGCTCACCTGGCCCGTCACGAAGGTGAACTCGCCGCTCGCGGCGAGCAGGCTCGCGGGCACGCCGCAAAGCGCTGCGGCGATGGAAACGGCGAGGAAATTGCGGGCAGGTCGTGTCATGTCGTGGCTCCGGCTAGGTCATGTCGCAACGGATGGTCGAGGAGAACTCGTTGCGGTTGAAGTCGTAAACGTCGACGTTGGAATTGTTGCGCGAGTACAGGAACTGCACGCGCAGGGCGCACTTCTCGCGGAACTGCCAGCCCACGCCGATGGTCGCCTCGCCATAGGTGTCGCGCCCTTCCTTCACTTCGGTCGAGCGCGCGAAGTCGTCCTTGTCGCGGCGGAAGATCACGCCCAGGCCGTTGAAGAGCTGCAGCTTGGGCGAGAGGGAATACTGGAAATAGCTGCGCAGGCCGGCGAGGTTCTTGCTCTTGGTGGAGGTGCCGTCCACGCCGTTCTCGAAGCTGTTCTTGGCGCGGTCGTCGCTCACGAACGCCGTGAGGTAGAGCAGCGGCGAGCCCTTGCGCTCGAAGCTCTGCAGCCACGAGGCGGTGAGGAAGACCTGGTCGAAGTCCTCGACCGAGTTGCGCGGGAAGCGGATGCTGTTCACCTGCAGCCCGAGGCCCGCCTGCATCTTCGTGTTGAGCGCGTGGCGCCAGTCGAAGCTCACGCCGCCGATGCGCCGGTCGTTGGTGGGCTGCGGGTCGCCGGGCGCCGCGCCCTTCTGGTCGAAGGGCGAATAGGCGGCGGTCACGCGGTACTGGTCGTCGCCCGCGTTGAGCGCCGCGCCGCCGTGGACCTCGCCCTGCTCGATCGTGAAGTCGGGTTCCTTGTGGTAGAGGCGCCCGCGCAGCTCGCCGCCGCCGAAAACGCTCCACCCGCGCGAGAGCGGATAGTGATACTCCCCGCCGATGGCGCCCTGGGCGAACCAGGCGCTGCGCTTCACCGAGTTGCCGGTGGGCTCGATGCCGATGATGTTGAACGACTGCAACGCGGCCGCACCGAAGTTGCCCGGCACGCCGGTCAGGTTCGAGTCGTAGCCGATGCCCAGCTCGCCGTAGGCGCTCCACCCGGCCTGGGTGAGGAGCTTGCGCGCCTGGATCGCGTCCAGGTAGCGGTTGATGGCGATCATCGCGGCGGGAGGCGGGTTCTGGTCGCGCAGGCGCATGAAGCCCGCCTCGGCGAGGTCGAAGGACCCGGCCGCGTAGTACGCCCGCGCGAGGTCCATCTGCGCGCCGGCGTGCGACGGCATCACCGCGAGCACGCGCTCGAAGGCGATGATCGCGTCGTCGATGTGGCCGCTATCCAGGGCCGCCACGCCGAGGAGGTAGTCGTACTCCGGCATGCCCGTCATCTTGTCCTGGACTGCCGAGAGCTCCTGGTACGCCTGCTTGGGATTGCCGGAGTTGAGCAATTTCCGAGCGTTATCCAGCAATTGGGCGTCCTGGGCGAGGACCCCCGACGATGCCAATGCCGTCACAATGGCCAAACAAGCCATACCGCAGACCCGTGCGCGCGCGTTCATTCGGAGGTTTCCTTGTTCTTGTCTATTGAATGCCGCCCGCCTTCCTGTGCCCGCGAGGGCGCGGAAGCGGCACAAACCCATGTTATTCCTGTTGATTCCCTCTGGCAACGACGGTTTTTCGGCATTCCGTGGTGCGATAATTCGGCTTGACTCGATTGTCCGGGAAGCGCCATGAACGACGCCTCGAGCCCAACCGCCGATCCCGCCTGTCTTCAGGTCGAGCACGATGCCCGTGGCGCGGTCGCCACGCTGCGGCTCAACCGACCCGCACAGTACAACGCCCTTTCCCGCAACGTGCTCGATCGCCTGCACGCCGAGATCGATGCGCTCGCCCGCGACGAGCGCGTGCGCGTCGTGGTGGTGACCGGTGCCGGGCGTGCCTTCTGCGCAGGCCACGACCTGCGCGAGATGCAGGGCCTGCCGCAGGCCCAGGTCGCCGCCCTCTTCGACTCGTGCAGCGCGATGATGCAGAAGCTCACGGCGCTCCCGCAGCCCGTGATCGCGGCGGTGAACGGCCTCGCCACCGCCGCCGGCTGCCAGCTCGTCGCGCAATGCGACCTCGCCGTTGCCGTCTCCGACGCCCGCTTCGCCGTCTCGGGCGTGAACCTGGGCCTCTTCTGCTCCACGCCCGCGGTGCCGCTCTCGCGCAACGTCTCGCGCAAGCGCGCCGCCGAGATGCTCTTCACCGGCGACTTCATCGACGCGCCCAAGGCGCTCGACTGGGGCCTCGTGAACCGCGTGGTGCCGGGCGATCGCCTGGCCGAAGCCGTGGCCGAGCTCGCGGCGACGCTCATCGCCAAGCCCCGCGAGGTGCTGGCCCTGGGCAAGGCGCTCTTCTACCGGCAGCTCGAAACCGGCACCGAGGCCGCTTACCGGGACGCGAGCCGCACCATCGCGGACAACATGGCGAAAGGCGACGCGCGCGAAGGCGTGGATGCTTTCCTGGGGAAGCGCGCGCCGGATTGGAAGACGTGAGGCGCGTCTATCCCAGGTCCCTGATGACCTCCCGCGCCGCGTTGTGGCCGGGCACACCCGTGACGCCCCCGCCCGGATGCGCGCCGGAACCGCATAGGTACACCCCGCGCACCGGCATGCGATACGCCCCGTAGCCCAGTATCGGGCGCGCGCTGAAGAGCTGGTTCAGCGAGAGCTTGCCGTGGAAGATGTCGCCGCCCACGAGCCCGAAGTCGCGCTCCAGGTCCAGCGGCGAGCGCGCCTTCATGCCCAGGATCGAGGCGCGGAAGTTGGGCGCGAAGCGCGTCACGTGGTCGATCACGGCCTGCGCGGCGCGCCCCCGCTCCTCGTCCCACGAGCGTCCCGCCGGAAGCGCATAGCGGAAATGCTGGCAGAAGAGGCTCGCGACGTGCGCGCCGGGGGGCGCGAGCGACGTATCGACGGTGCTGGGGATCAGCATCTCGACGATCGGCTCGCGGGACCACCCGTCCTCGCGCGCCGTGGTGTACGCACGGTCCATGAACTCCACCGACGGCGCGAGGATGATTCCCGCGCCGTGGTGTGGCTCGGCCTCGCGGCCCGGGAGCGCGCTGAAGTCGGGCAATTCCGAGAGGGCCACGTTCATCCGGAACGTGGCGCTCTCCGAGCGGTAATGGCCGAGCGCCTCGCGCCATTCATCGCCTTCGTCCGGAAGCAGGCCGAGGAGCGCCCGCGGATGCGCGTTGGAGACCACGGCGCGCGCCTCGATCGTTTCGCCGCCGGCAAGGACCACGCCGCTCGCGCGGCCGGCAGTCACTTCGATGCGCTCGACCGGCGCGTCGGTGCGAAGCTCCACGCCGCGTGCGCGCGCCTCGGCCGCCATCGCCTGCGCGATCGCGCCCATCCCGCCGATCGCATGTCCCCACGCCCCGCGCTTGCCGTTCACCTCGCCGAACACGTGGTGCAGGAGGACGTAGGCCGAGCCCGGCGTGTGTGGCGAGGCGAAGTTGCCCACGACGCTGTCGAAGGCGAGGCAGGCGCGCAGCGGCTCGGATTCGAACCAGCGGTCGAGCCACTCCGCGGCCGAAAGCGTGAAGAGGTCGAGCACGTCGCGCTTGGCGGCCAGGGGGAGCGCGTTGAGCTGCCGCCCCGCCTTCCACGCCGCGAAGAGCTCGCGCACTCCACCGCCGACATTGGGCGGCGTTTCGAGGATGAGGGAGCGCAGCACGTCGGCCACGCCGTCGAGGCGCGAATAGTACTCGGGCAGGCGCTCGGCATCGCGGCGGGAAAAGCGCGACACCTCGCGCTGCGTGGCCTCGAGGCCGCCGCCCACCTTGAGGTAACCGCCGTCCACGGGAAGGAAATTGGCGAAGGGCCGCTCCACGATGCGAAGGCCGTGCTCCGCGAGCCGCAAGTCGGCGATGACCTTGGGATTGAGCAGGCTCACCGTGTAGCTCGCCGCCGAGTTGCGGAAGCCCGGGTGGAACTCCTCGGTCACCGCGGCGCCGCCCAGCACCGCGCGGCGCTCGAGCACGCAGACGCGCAGCTTCGCGGCGGCGAGGTAGCACGCGCAGGCGAGGCCGTTGTGGCCGCCGCCGACGATCACGGCATCGTAGCGGCGCGCGCCGTGCGCCATCGCTAGCGCAGCAGGAACCGGCGCACCGCGGCGACCTGCGAATCGTCCATCAGCATCGGCGCGTGCCCGGTGCGCGCGACCACGAGGCGCTCGGTATGCGGCCGCCGGCACATCTCGTCCAGCGTTTCGGGCAGCAGCAGGTCTGAATTCTCGCCCCGGATCACCAGCACCGGGCCGTGGACGTTGGCCCAGAAGCGCCGCAGGTCGACCTCGGCCGGCGGCGCCGCATGGAAGACCTTGGCGATGCCCGGGTCGGAACGGAAGCGCCAGCGTCCATCGGGATCGTGGCGCGCGACGTTGAGCGACAGGTGGCGCCACTGCTCGGCCGTGAGATCCCCGAAGGGACTCACCGAGCGCATTGCGGCCTCCAGCGCGTCGATGGACTCGAAGTCGGGGTCGCGTCCCACGTACTGGCCGAT
>DATBEA010000004.1:0-10296 GCA_036276215.1 Usitatibacter sp. | reverse complement strand
TGAAGAGCGAGCCGCCGAGCGACGTCGGCCCCGGCGACACATTCCACGTGGCGCGGCCCGACGGATCGTAGTGGAACGCGGCGAAGAAGAGGTTGTTGCCCTTGGCCTCGATGGAGAAGCCGCGCCCGGGCTCCGCCGGATTCCACCACCAGCCGGTCTGCGGGGGCTGGGGAGCGCACGTCAAGTCCCCCGGCACGGTCACGGCGGGCAGGTTCACGCCCCCGTTGATCATGGCGCTCGCGTCGGGCCCGTATCCCACGAAGAACGTCGCGCCCGCCACGCTGGGCGTGGGCACGTTGTTCAGCACGTTCACCGACTGTCCCTGGGAGCCCAGCACGCCGCTCACGTAGGCCTGCATGCTGGAGGCGGTCACGCCCGTGAGCTGGCCGCTCGCGCTCAACTGCGCCAGCACGCAGGGGATCGGGTCATCCTCGGGAAGGAAGCGCGCCTCGAGGGACTGGGGCTGCGACTTGAGGATGGCGCTCTTCACCTTGCTCGCGGGCGCAAGCGCGAAGACGAAGACCTTGCCCGTCGTGCCCACGTCCTGCGGGCGGAACTGGACCTGCGCGGCGATGTTCGCCGTGGTGGGCGTGACGCTGCCCGTGACCGTCATCGGGAATACCGGCGTGGCCGTCAGGCTGGACTTGAACGTTCCGTGCATGTCGCCGGAGTGGCCATGAACCACGAGGGTGCCCTGGTTGCCGTCCCATGTTCCGTCGTACGCGAGCGACTGCGGTTGGGACTGCAGTGAATAGCTGCAGGACCCGTTGCCGAGCAAGCTGTCGTTCTCGTGGCTGTCGACGGTGATCGCACCGGCGAACGAATGCGCATGCGTGACGTCCAGCCCGGTGAATGCGACGCCGGTGCTCCAGCTGAAGCTGTTCGAGCAGCCCCCGTCCCTCGTGTTGACCGTGATCGTTCCGACGCAGTTGGGCGTGCCGGTGCAGGCGAACGAGGCCTGCGTCGACCCGTTGCCGCCTTCGGTGCCCGAGAAGGACCCGCTCACCTGGACGCCGTTGGCCGGCGGGCTTGCGGCGCCCGTCACGCTCAGGGTGAGGGTGGTGTTGACCTCGTAGCCCGCGACATTGCGGCTGCCCGGAAGGCCCGCGGCCGGGTTCTCATCGACGACGGCCTCGAAAATGCCCACGACGGTGTATTCATTTCCCCCGGCGAGCGAATAGGGCGGCATCGTGAAGGTCACGAAGTTGGGGCTCGGCGTGGTCGAGTGGAACTGGTGGGGAAAAACGCCCAGCCACGCGCACCCGAACGGCGCCACGTCGCTGAACGGCAGCGGGTACCCGGGGCCTACGATCCCCGCGCAGATAAGGTCATCCTTGTGGGTGCCGTAACCCGTGTACGCGTTGGTCGTCACGGTGAGCGCCTGGCTCGCGTCGATCACGTACTTGCCGTTCGACCACGATCCCCCGTTCATGATCAGGACCGGCGCGTTCGGATAGGCGTCTCCTGAAAGCACCACGGAAACGGGGATGCCCTGGACGGTGATCGTGTAGGTGCCGCTCCCGAAAAAGGAATCGAGGCTCGCGAGGCTCGACGTTCCGAAGTCGTTGGCGTTGGGCGTGCCCCAGCGCCAACCGCGATCGCCCGCGCTGTAGACCAGCTTGCCGTTGTTGTGGATGGAGCCCAGCGCCGAGGCGTTGATCGGGCCTGTGACGACGGGCGCCGCGATGCCGGCGATGTTGGTCCCGTTCACGTCGGCGCTGAAGCCGTAATTGTTCGAGGCGGTCGAGAGGGAGACCGCGGTGGGCCCGCTCTGGACGTACGCGTAGTCCTTCTTGACCACCACCGATTCGACTTGCGCCTGGGCCGGGGTGCTCGCGAAAATCCAGGCGAAGGAAATGACCGCGGCCGCGGCCGGGCCGTGCGTGCGCTTCATTGCGGTGCTCTCCCTGTTGCTGTTTTGGTTGTCCTTCACCTTCGGCTTGGAAGCCAGCCTCGACGGGCCATGGATATCATGCCCGAAAGCGGCGGCGCCGATAATTCCGCGGGTGTGGCTGCCCTACAACGCGGCCCGGAAGATGCCCTGGAAATCCGCCGCCGAGACCGGCCGCGGATTGGTGCGGTGGCAGGTGTCGGCGACCGCAATCTCGACCAGCCGCGGGATGTGCGAAGCCGCCACGCCCTTTTCCGCGAGGCGCGCGGGAATGCCGATGCGCGCTTTCAGGCTCCCAAGCCACTCGATGAAGCCGGCCGCGGATCCGCCCGCCCCGCACACCCGGGCCAGCTCGGCCATCTTCGCCCCGGCGGCCTCGGCGTTGAAGCGCATGACGTGGTCGATCATGATCCCGTTGGCGAGGCCGTGGTGCATGTCCACCACGGTGCCCAGGGCGTGCGCGCAGGAGTGCACGGCGCCCAGATCCTTCTGGAATGCGATCGCCCCCATCATCGACGACATCATCATGTCGGAGCGGGCCGCGATGTTCTTCGGCTCCTTCACGGCCGTCTCCAGCGCGTGCGCGGCGATGCGCGCCCCTTCCAGCGCGATGCCGTCGCACAACGGATGGTATTCGGGCGAAAGGTAGCTCTCCACGTTGTGGGTGAGGGCGTCCATGCCGGTGGCGGCCGTGACGGGGGCCGGGAGGTCGAGCGTGAGCTCGGGGTCGGCGAAGACGGCTCGCGCGAGCAGCACGGGATTGAAGATGATCTTCTTCACGTGCGAGGATTCCTCGGAGATCACCGAGGAGCGCCCGACCTCGCTCCCCGTGCCGCTCGTGGTGGGCAGGGCCACGAAGTAGGGAAGCGGCTTCACGATGGGCCGCACCTTCGGGTGGTCCCAGGCGTACTCGAGGACGTCGCCCTCGTGCACGGCCATGAGCGCGACCGCTTTCGCGACGTCCAGCGCCGCGCCGCCGCCGAAGCCGATGACCGCATCCGCGCCATGGGCCTTGAACGCCGCCGCGCCGCCTTCGACCTGCGACCGGGTCGGGTTCCCGAAGACGCCGGCATAGGTGGCGGGCGCCAGTCCTTCGAGCGATTGGACGAAGTCGCGCAGGATCGGGAGCTGCGCGAGGCCCTTGTCGGTCACGATCAAGGGCCGCTTCACGCCATTGCGCGCGAGGTGCTCGGCCACCAGCTTTCGCGCGCCGGGGCCGAAGTGGATCTTCGTGGGAAAGGAGAAGGTCGAGAGGGTCATGGCAGTCGGTTCCTAGGGCATTGCGACGCTCTTCAGGACCGCCATCGGCCCTGCCGCCGCGATCACGTGGGCATGCGCTGCGTCCCGCACGAAGAAGGAGCCCGCGAAGGCGAGCGAGTTGATCGAGATCGCCTCGAAGCGCTCGCGGGATCGGGGAACGACCAGCATCCATTCGTGGGTCACGAGGAGATTGTAGGGCTGCGGCGCCTCGAGTCCCGCGCGTGCGTGCAGCGCGAGGTAGGTCTCGAGCATGCGCGCCGGATCGGTCGCTTGATCGGGACGCAGGTGCGCGAACGCGTGGGGCAGGGGAAGTTGCGTTTCCGTTTTTCCGAGCAGCGTGTCCATGGGAACCGAATGGCGCGGCGAGAGGGGAAGCGTCACCACCTGCAGGTGCTTGTGCGACTGGCTCGCACCCGCTTCGCGGCCGCCGTTGTAGAAGGCGAGCACCTCGGCGTCTTCCATGCACAGCGCGAGCGCCTCGAAATCGGCCAGGTCGAGCAGCTCGCGCTGGTCGCGGTATTCGCGCGTGACCACCAGCAGGTGCTCGCGCAGCACGCTGAACTTGTTGAGGAGCGCGCGGTGGGTGGGCGTGAGGTCGCGAACGACCAGCGCGGGCTCGGGATCGGCGAACGGGTCGCGCGGCAATGCGGGCGCGGCGCCGGTCCGGCCGGCCGCGGTCTCGCCTTGCGGGAATTTCGTCGCGATGCGGAGCACGAATTCCACGCCCGGGCCTTCCACGAATTCGAGCGCGCATTCGAAGCTGTGCATGGCGCCGGAAGCGAGGGCCGCGTCGGCGCGATCGACGACCTCCGCCCAGAAAAAGGGGTCAGAGCCCTTTATCATCGGCTGATAAAGGGCTCTGACCCCTTTAGATGATTTCGAAGTAGCGCCGCAGTTCCCAATCGGTCACGGCGTCGAGCCACTGGCGCCATTCCCATTCGCGCGTGGCGGCGAAGTGGTCCACGAAATCGTCGCCGAACCAGTCGCGCGCCACCTTCGATTCGCGGAAGATGCGCGTGGTCTCGATCAGCGTGCGGGGCGCACGAGGGATTTTCTCCGCGCCGACGTTGGTGCCCGTAATGGGCGGCGCCGTGAGCTTCCTGCCCTTCTCGATGCCATCGAGCCCCGCCGCGAGCACGGCCGCGGTGGCGAGGTAGGGATTCATGTCCGCTCCGGGCGCGCGCGTTTCGAGCCGCGTGGCCTTGGGCGAGCCCGGCAGCACGCGGAAGGTGGCCGTGCGGTTGTCCACGCCCCATGTGGGCTTTACCGGCGCCCAGAAACCGTCCACCAACCGCTTGTACGAGTTCACGGTCGGCCAGAACATCGGCGCCATGCCCATGAGGGAATCGAGCTGGCCCTGCAGGTAGCTCTCGAAGAGCTTCGACATGCCGCCATGCCGGCCCTTGGGATCGTGGAACAGGTTCCGCGACCCGTCCGAGAGGCTCTGGTGCAGGTGCCCCGAGCAGCCGGGGTACTGGGCGCTCCACTTGGCCATGAAGCTCGGCATGATGCCGAAGCGCGAGCCGATCTCCTTGGCGCCGGTCTTGAAGAGGATCGCGCGGTCGGCCGCTTCGAGCGCCTCGCAGAAGAGGATCGCCGCCTCGTACACGCCGGGGCCCGTTTCCGTGTGCAGGCCCTCGATCGGCACCCGGAACTGCGCCATCTCGTCCATCAGCGCGTTGAAGTACTCGCGGTTCATGTTGGCGCGCAGGAGTGAATAGCCGAACATGCCCGGCGAGATCGGCGTGGGCGGCTGGCCGCGCTTCTCGGCCCAGGTCTGCGGGGTCTCGGAGAAATTGAAGAACTCGAACTCGGAGCCGATCATCGCCGTGTAGCCCAGCTTCTGCGCCCGCGCGAGCACGCGCTTCAGCACCTGGCGTGGGCATGCCGGATGGGGCGTGCCCTGGGCGGTCACGAAGTCGCCGAGGAAGAACGGCACGCCGCCATCCCAGGGCACGTTGCGATAGGTGCCCAGGTCCAGGCGCGCCATCGCGTCGGGATACCCATGGTGCCAACCGGTGAGCCGGGTGTTGTCGTAGCACTGGTCGTGCATGTCCCAGCCCAGCACCACGTCGCAGAATCCGAATCCGCTTTCCACGGCGGAGAAGAACTTGTCGCGATGGAGGTACTTGCCGCGAAGGATCCCGTCGATGTCGGCCACCGCGACCTTCACCTTGCCGATCGTGGACTTGCGGATGGCGTCGACGATGCCGTCGCTCGCCCTGGCTGCGGGCTTCTTCATGGGGAAACCATCCGGGATGCGATTGCGAGATAGTGCCCGAGCCCGGGGGTCTTCGCGCCGGGAGACTTGGCGTGGTCGTCCCAACGGCGCACGCGCATGGCGTCGCGCGCGAAGGGCTTGGCGATGAAAGCCTCGCATGCTTCGCGCGAGAAGACGCCGCCCTGGAGGCTCAAGCTTCGCTTCGAATCCGCCGAGAGCGCGTCGAGGTAGCCGGGCTCGAGCGCGCACAGGGCCCGCTTCGCATCCACGTGCAGGCGGATGGGCTCCACGACCGAGGACGGGAAGAGAGGCCGGATGAAGGGAATCGCGAAGTACTGGTGCTGGTCGTCCACGCCGCGGGCGGACGGCGTCTCCCCGTGGAGGTTCAGCAAGTGCCCGATATCGTGGAGCAACGCGGCGGCAACGAGGGCATCGCCGGCATGTTCTTCCTCGGCGAGCTGCGCGCTTTGCAGGGCATGCTCGAGCTGCGTCACCCCCTCGCCGTCATAGGCGATGTGGCCGTGGTCGGCAAAGAGCTTCTCGAGTTCGCGGAAACGCAGGGCCATGGGCGGCCTTCACTCTACTACGCCCACGGCAGGCTGAATGTCTTGAGGTTCGTGAAGCTCTTCATCGCCTCCTGCACGCCTTCCTTGTAGCCCAGGCCCGAGTCCTTGATGCCGCCGAAGGGCGTGAGCTCGAGGCGATAGCCGGGCACCTCGCGAACGTTCACCGTTCCCACCTGGAGCTCCGAGACGAAGCGCGTGATGTAGTCGAGGCGTTGCGTGCATACGGCCGAGGAGAGCCCGTAGGCCGTGCCGTTGGCGATGGCGATGGCTTCCTCGATGCCGCGGAAGCGGATCACCGGCGAGACCGGGCCGAAGGTTTCCTGCTTCACGACGCTCATCGAGGGCGAGACCGCGTCGAGCACGGTGGGCGAATAGAGGGCGCCGTCGCGCTTGTTGCCCACGAGGAGGCGCGCGCCCTGGGCCACCGCCTCGTTCACGCGCGACTCGAAGAATTTCGCGGCCGCCTCGTCGATCACCGTGCCCATGTCCATCGCGCGGTCGGTGGGGTCGCCGTATTTCCAGGCGCGGGTCTTGTCCACGAGGAGGTCCACGAAGCGCGCGGCGAGCGACTCGTGCACGAGGATGCGCTTGACCGCCGTGCACCGCTGGCCGCTATTCTTGTACGAGCCCTGCACCGCGAGCGTGGAAGCCTCGTCGAGGTCGGCGTCCTCCATGACGATGAGCGGGTCGTTGCCGCCCAGCTCGAGGACGATGCGCCGGTAGCCGGCGCGCGCCGCGATGGACTTGCCGATCGCGACGCCGCCCGTGAAGGTCACCAGGTCGACATTCGCGTTCTCGATGAGCTCGCCCGCGATCTCGGCCGGGTCGCCGGTGACCACTTGCAGCATCGGCTGGGGAACGCCCGCCTCGTGCAGCAACGCGACGAGGTACAGCGCCGAGAGCGGCGTCTTTTCGGAGGGCTTGAGGACCATCCGGTTGTTGGTCGCGATCGACGGGGCCACCTTGTGCGCGACCTGGTTCATCGGGTGGTTGAAGGGCGTGATGGCGCTCACCACGCCCAGGAGCGGCTCGCGGCGCGTGAAGACGCGCCGGCTCTTGCCATGGGGCGTGAGGTCGCACGAGAAGGCCTGCCCGTCGTCGCGCAGCGCCTCCATCGCGCTGAACTCGAAGACGTCGCAGGCGCGGCCCACCTCGTAGAGCGAATCCTTCTTGCAGAGGCCCGATTCGGCGGTGATGAGGTCCTAGGCCGCTTCGGCGCGGGAGCGCAGCAGCGCGGCGGCCTTGCGCAGCGCCTCGGCGCGCGCGAAGCGCGTGAGCGTGGGCCGATACGCATGGGCCGTCGCGATCGCACGGCGCACGTCCTCCGCGCTCGCCATGGGCACGGTGCCCACGGTCTCGCGGGTAAACGGGTTGCGGACCGGGAGCGTGCGCGAATGCGCGGCCCGGTCGTTCATGGCGTCGCGGGCTCGGGGACTGCTTCGATGGGTCGTGCGCGGGCTTCCAGGCAATTCAGCGCCACGTCGAGCGCGTCGAAGTTGCGAAGGTCCACGTCGGCGGCGAGCCGGGCCGGGCGGTTGAAGACGAGGGGGACGGTTTGTTCGGTCACGCCGCCGTGGGAGCGCAGCGGCGCATCCAGCCCGGAAAGGTCGTGACGCGCGGCGCTCGTGCCGAGGACCACGTGGCGCGTGGAGATCACGACGATGTCGCCCATGCGATCGGGCGGCAGCTCGAACCGGGCGCACGCCTCGTCGCGGGGAAGGGCTTCCTCGATGCCTTCGGTGCGGGCAAGGCGCTCCAGCACCAGCGCGCGGTCCACCTCGTCGAGATAGAGGGTCGCGAAGGAACCGAGCGCTCCGTGGTGCACCACGTACGGATCGGTGATGGGCAGGATGACCCGCGAATGCCCCGCGGAGAGCCAGCCGTCGAGGAGGTCCTGGAGGTAGATCACGTTGGGCGAGCCGTCGGCTCGCGTCTTGGCGTTCATGCCGTGGTCGGCGGTGATCGCGATGGCCGCTCCCATGGCGTCCATCTTCGCGAGGTAGCGATCCATCATCGCGTAGAAGGCGTTGGCGCCCTGGGTTCCCGGTGCGAACTTGTGCTGCACGTAGTCGGTGGTCGAGAGGTACATCAGGTCCGGCCGCCGCGTTTCCAGGAGCTTCACGCCGGCCGCGAACACGAACTCCGAGAGCTCGGCGCTATACACCGGCGGCACCGGCATGCCGACGAGGTCCACGACGTTCTCGATGCCGTTCTCGCCGACGCTCGCCTCGGAAGCCCGCTCGGCCGAAAAGCAGATGCCGTCGAGGCCGTGCCCCAGGAGCTTGCGAAGCTTGTCCTTCGCAGTGACCACCGCGACCTTGGCGCCCGCCCGCGAGAACGCCGCGAGGACCGTCGGCGCACGCAGGTACTTCGGGTCGTTCATCATCACCTCGGCGTCGGCCTCGCGGTCGTAGAAATAGTTGCCGCAGATGCCGTGGACCGAAGGCGGCGTGCCGGTGACGATGGAAAGGTTGTTGGGGTTGGTGAAGGTCGGGACCACCGCCCTTGCCTTGAACGCGGCGCCCGCATCGAGGAGCTTCGCGATGAAGGCTGCCTTTCCCGACACCGCCGCATGCTCGAGGTAGGCGTACTCGCAGCCGTCGACGCAGACCACGACCAGCGGCTCGCGCATCCACGCGTAGCTGCGGCCGTTCACCACCACCGGGGGATTCATTTGTCGAGCGCCACGTGCAGCCGGTGGCGGCTGTCCATGGCGTGCTCGTAGAGGAGCTCGCCCGCGCGCCGGCCGTCGCCCCTGGCGATCGCGTCCACGATCGCGCCGTGCTCGCGGGTGGAGATGGCGAAATTCTCGGCGGCGCGGGCGAGGGTCTCGCGGCGATAGAGGTGCAGCTCGTTCACGAGCCGCCGGTAGTGCGCGAGGAGCGTGCGGTTGCCGGTGAGCTCGGCCAGGCGGTCGTGGAACTTCACGTTGAGCGGGTAGTAGCGCTCGACGCTCTTCTCGCGAGCGGCCTTCTGCATGCGCTTAAGGAGCTCGCGCAGCTCCGCCACCTCGGCCGGCTTCACGCGCTCGGCCACCAGGCGCCCGATGAGCTCGTCCATGCCTGCCCGCACCTCGTAGATCTCGTCGGCGTCCTCGACCGAGACCTCGCGCACGAAGACGCCGCGGTTCTTCTCGGTGCGGACGAGGCCCGCGGACTCCAGCGCGCGGAAGGCCTCGCGCACCGGCCCGCGCGAGACGTTGAGGTTCTCGGCGATGTCCTCCTCGGCGAGCTTCTCGCCCGGCTCGAGCTCTCCGGCCAGGATGCGCCGCTCGAGCTCGCGATGCACGAGCGTGGTGAGCGAGTGGCTCTGGAGGAGGCGGATCGTCGCGGAAGAGTCGGGCTGCATGGCGGGCGGTTGGGCGAACGGTCCTTGACATTAGACTGCCGCGGTTTGTAGATTGTCAACAATCCGTAATGCCCGCGCACCAGCATTAGTCTTTGCCTGCCCTCACGCCGCTTCCCGCTCCGCCAAAAGACCCCAACAGGAGAGTGCGATGAAAGCCCTTGCCCGCCGCGTCACCCCGCTGCTGATCTGCGCGTTCGCTGCCGCGTCCGCCTTCGCCGAGAAGACCGAGCTGCTCGTGTACACCGCGCTCGAGACCGACCAGCTGAAGGCCTACACCGAGTCGTTCCAGAAGACCAACCCCGACATCGACTTGAAGTTCGTGCGGGATTCCACCGGGGTCATCACCGCGAAGCTCCTCGCCGAGAAGGCCAACCCGCAGGCCGACGTGGTGCTGGGCGTCTCGGCGTCCTCGATGGAGATCTTCAAGCGCGACGGAATGCTGGTGCCCTACGCGCCGGCAGGCTTCGAGCGCCTCACGGCCACCTTCAGCGACACGGCCCGCCCGCCCTCCTGGGTCGGCCAGGACGTGTACGCGGCGGTCGTCTGCTACAACACCGTCGAGGGCCAGAAGAAGGGAATTCCGAAGCCCGAGAGCTGGCAGGACCTCACCAAGCCCGTCTACAAGGGCCAGATCACCATGCCCAACCCGGCCTCGAGCGGCACCGGATTCCTCGACGTGTCCTCGTGGCTGCAGCTCTTCGGCGACCAGGGGGGGTGGAAGTACATGGACGGCCTGCACGAGAACATCGCGCAGTACACCCACTCGGGATCCAAGCCGTGCCGCCAGGCCGGGGCGGGCGAGTTCGTGGTGGGCATCTCCTTCGACTTCCGCGGCAACGACGTGAAGCAGAAGGGCGCGCCGGTCGACCTCGTCTTCCCGAAGGAAGGGCTGGGCTGGGACATCGAGGCTTCCGGGATCATGAAGGGCACGAAGAGGATGGCCGCCGCGAAGAAGCTCATGGACTGGGTGGCGACGCGCGAGGCGAACGAGGCGTACTCGAAGAACTTCG
>DATBEA010000003.1:0-8938 GCA_036276215.1 Usitatibacter sp. | reverse complement strand
TTTATTGTTGAACCGCTGCGGCTGCCCTCTTCCGCAAGGGGCGAGGGCGCAATAACTTCGTCACAGCGCTCGGAAAGATTCAGAGCCGCCGCGTGTTCAGAAGAACGCCTGGATGCCGGTCTGCGCGCGCCCGAGGATGAGCGCGTGGATGTCGTGGGTTCCCTCGTACGTGTTCACCGCCTCCATGTTCATGGCATGGCGGATCACGTGGAACTCGTCGGAAACGCCGTTGCCGCCGTGCATGTCGCGCGCATTGCGCGCGATCTCCAGCGCCTTGCCGGTGGCGTTGCGCTTGGCCATGGAGACCATCTCCGGCGTGGCGCGGCCTTCGTCCATGAGCCGGCCCAGGCGAAGCGACATCTGCAGCTGCAGCGTGATGTCGGTCTGCATGTCGGCGAGCTTCTTCTGGATCAGCTGGTTGGCCGCGAGCGGCTTGCCGAACTGCTTGCGGTCGAGCGTGTACTGCCGCGCCGCGTGCCAGCAGAATTCCGCCGAGCCCATCGCGCCCCACGAGATGCCGTAGCGCGCCTTGGTGAGGCAGCCGAACGGTCCCTTGAGGCCTTTCACGTTCGGGAGCAGGTTTTCCTCGGGAACGAGCACGTCATCCATGACGATCTCGCCGGTGACCGAGGCGCGCAGGCTGAACTTGCCCTCGATCTTGGGCGTCGTGAGGCCCTTCATGCCGCGCTCCAGCACGTAGCCGCGCATGTCGCCGGCGTCGTCCTTGGCCCACACCACCATGATGTCGGCGACTGGCGCGTTGGTGATCCACATCTTGGCGCCCGAGACGCGAAAGCCGCCGGGGGCCTTGCGCGCGCGCGTGATCATGCCGTTGGGATCCGATCCCACGCCGGGCTCGGTGAGGCCGAAGCAGCCGACCATCTCGCCCGTGGCGAGCTTGGGCAGCCAGCGATTGCGCTGCTCCTCGTTCCCGTAGGCGTGGATCGGATGCATCACGAGCGAGGACTGCACGCTCATCGTCGAGCGATAGGCGGAGTCCACTCGCTCGATCTCGCGCGCGATGAGGCCGTAGCAGACGTGGTTCACGCCCGCGCAGCCATAGCACTCGATGGTGGGACCGAGGAAGCCGAGCGCCCCTATCTCGTCGATGATGGCGCGGTCGAACTTCTCGTGGCGGTTCGCCTCGAGGATGCGCGGCATGAGCTTGTCCTGGGCGTAGGCGCGCGCGCTGTCGCGCACCATGCGCTCGTCCTCGGTGAGCTGGTCCTCGAGGAGGAGGGGGTCGTCCCACTTGAACGTGGGCTTGAGGTCGTTGGGCTTCATGCGTTTCTCCGGGTGCTGCCGCATTCTACCCGGCGATGGGATCGCTCCCGCGCGGGTACAATCGCGCCTTTCGCACAGCGAGACGGCCCCGATGGCGAAGCGAATCACGGTCGAAGACCTCTGGAAGCTCGAGCGCCCCGCGCAACCCACGCTCTCGCCCGACGGCGCGCTCGCGTGCGTGTCGGTCAGCGCGTTCGACATGAAGGAGAACAAGGGCGCCTCCAGCCTGTGGCTGCTTTCGGCCTTCGGCGGCGAGCCGCGCCGGCTCACCACGGCGGGCGAGAGGGACGCGGAGCCGCGCTGGTCCCCCGACGGCCGCTGGATCGCCTTCGTCGCGAAGCGCGCGGCCACGGCGGGCGAGAAGCCCGACGAAGAGGCGCAGGTGTGGCTCATCGCGCCGGACGGCGGCGAGGCGCGCCGCCTCACCGACATCGCCACGGGCGTCTTCGGCATCAAGTGGTTCCCCGACTCGCGCAAGCTCGCCTTCATCTCGTGGGTCTGGCCCGGGGAGAAAGGCCTCAAGGCGCTCGCGAAGCGCTACAAGGCTTTCAAGGACGACAAGGTGAAGGCCCACGTGATCGAGCATTCGGCCTACCGCTGGTGGGACCGGTGGCTCGCCGATGGCCGCGTGCCGCGCCTTTTCACCGTCGATATCGATACCGGCGCCGTCCGCGACCTTTTCGCGGGCACGAAGTACGAGCTTTCCCGGGCGGATCCCACGGCGCACCTCTACGACATCTCGCCCGACGGCCGCGAAATCGCCTTTTCCTTCGACCCCGCGGAGGACAAGCGCTTCGACCACAGCTACCAGCTCGTGGCGATGGACTTGCGCGCCAGGCGCTTTCGCACGCTCACGCGCGCTTCGCCCCTGAACCACGAGACGCCGCGCTACTCGCCCGACGGCCTCTGGATCGCCCTCATCACCCAGGACCTGCGGCGCAGCTTTGTGGACACGCAGCGCGTGGCGCTCATCGACCGGCGAAACGGCCGCATGACGATCGCCACGAAGCGCTGGGACCGCAGCGCTTTCCCGCCGCTCGTCTGGAACGCCGATTCCACGGCCGTTCACTTCGTGGCCGAGGACAACGCACGGCAGCATCTCTTCCGCTACGAGATCGGGGCGCGCGAGCCGGCGATCGCCGCGCGCGGCGGCGTCGTGAGCGATTTCGATGTCGCGGGCGACACGATCGCCTTCATCCGCAACGACATGGGCACGCCGCCGCAGGTGCTGTGGGCGGCGCACGGCGAAGAACCGCGCCGCATCGACCGCCTGAACGACGCGCTCATGGCCGGCGTGAAACTGGGCGAGGTCCGCGAAAGGATCATCGACGGCTGGAACCGCGAGAAGGTCCACATGTGGATCATCTACCCGCCCGACTTCGACCCGAAGAAGAAGTACCCGCTGCTGCACAACATCCACGGCGGGCCGCACTCGGTCTGGGGCGACAACTTCCATTTCCGCTGGAACAACCATGTGTTCGCGGCCCAGGGATACGTCGTGGTGTGCGTGAACTACCACGGGTCGTCGTCCTTCGGGCAGCGCTTCCTCGAGTCCATCGACCGCGAGTGGGGAAAGCGCGAGCTGGCCGACGTCGAGGCGGGAACCAACGCGATGCTGCGCGAGAGCTACATCGACCGCGACCGGCTGGTGGCCGCGGGCGGCAGCTACGGCGGCTACATGGTCGCGTGGATGAACGGGCACACCGACCGCTACAAGGCCTACGTCTGCCACGCGGGGTGTTTCGACTGGGTCGCGATGTTCTCCGACGACGCATGGTATTGGCATCCCAGGGAGCTGGGCGCCTTCTACTGGGACAACCCGAAGCGCGTCGCCGCCCAGAACCCGCTCACCTTCGCCCGGCGCATGAAGACGCCGACGCTCGTTATCCACGGCCTGCTCGACTACCGCGTCCCGGATTCCCAGGGGCTCGCCTACTACAACACGCTGAAGGCGAAGGGCGTGGATTCGCGCCTGGTCTTCTTCCCCGACGAGAACCACTGGATCCTGAAGCCCCAGAACTCGCGGCTCTGGTACCGCGAGTTCTTCGCGTGGCTCGCGCGCTACGTGGAAAGGGGCGGGAAGGCTAGAGGAGCCAGAGGGCCACGCCCAGGATCGCGCAAGCGAGCGCGGTAGCCGCGGTCCTCATGTCGAGGAACCACGAGGCCACCAGCCCGTGGCGCGCGAGCCAGAGGTCGCAGGCCCAGACGATCACGAAGATCGCGATCGCCGCTTCCAGCTGGTGCTGCGTCGAGTCGAGCCACAGCACGCCCCAGGCCGCGAGGGTGGGGAGCGCCGAGAAGAAGAAGGTCACGGCGCGCGAGCGCTCGTCGCCCGCGGTCTCGCGCAGGGCGAGGCCGCCCTCGATGCCCCCCAGGTAGGCGATCACGACGGAGCAGAAGGTCACGAGCGCCGCGATCGCGGGAACGCGGATGTGCGACTCGCCCGAGACCAGCACGGCCGTGAGCCCCGCGAAGATGAGCGCGCCGGCGATGCCGAAGATCCATGCGAGACGCTTGACCATCAGTCCACCTTCGCGCCCGAGGCCTTCACGAGCTTCGCGTATTTCGCCGCCTCGGAACGGATGTACTGCGCGAACTGCTCCGGGGTGTTGCCGACCGGTTCCGCGCCCAGGGCCAGCATGCGCGCGCGCACCTCGGGCGCCTCGAGCGCCTTCACGAACTCGTCGTGCAGCCTTTGCACGACGGGCGCGGGCGTGGCAGCCGGCACGAAGAGCCCGAACCAGGTGTTGATGTCGAAACCGGGCAGGCCCGATTCGGCGATGGTGGGCAGCTCCGGTGCGAGCTGCGTTCGCTTCGCGGTGGTCACGGCGAGCGCGCGCACCTTGCCGGCCCTGATCTGGGAAAGCGAGGAGGCGAGGTTGTCGAACATCAGCTGGATCTGCCCGCCGATGAGGTCGTTCATCGCGGGGGCGGCGCCCTTGTACGGCACGTGGGTCATGTCCACGCCCGCGAGGGACTTGAAGAGCTCGCCCGCCAGGTGCCCGGCGCTGCCCGTGCTGCCCGAGCCGAAGTTGAGCTTGCCCGGGTGCGCCTTCGCGTAGGCGATGAACTCGTGCACGTCGTGAACCGGAAGCGAGGGATTCACCACCAGCACGTTGGGCGTGGAAGCGATCTGCGTGACCGGGATGAAATCCTTCTGCGCGTCGTAGGGAATGCTCGCGTAGAGCGTGGGATTGATCGCGTGCGTGGCGACCGCGCCCATGAGGAGCGTGTAGCCGTCGGGTGGGCTCTTGGCCACGGCCTCCGCGCCGATGTTGCCGCCGGCGCCGGGTTTGTTGTCCACGATGATGGGCTGCTTCACGCTTTCCGAGACGCGTTGGCCGACCAGTCGCGCGATCACGTCGAGCGGGCCTCCCGCGGGGTATGGCACCACGAAGTGGATCGGCTTGGAAGGATAGGGCGACTGCCCGAGCGCGGGAATGGCGAAGGCGAGGCACGCGGCCGCGCAAGCGAGGAGGCGGTTCATGCCGCGATTATGACAGCGCGCGGGCGAGGGCCTCGAGGAGAAGGCGCACGTCGTGCTCCGCCTGGTACACGCCGAAGCCGAACCTGAGGCGCCGGTCGCGCCGGTCGATGTAGACGCCTTGTTCCGCGATGCGGCGATGCACATCGGCCGCGTCGTCCACGTCGAAGGCGAGGAAGTTGCCGCGCGGGACGCCCGCCGGCGGGACGAGCCGATCGACAGGGAGCGGGGAAAGATCCAATCGTGCCAGGCCGTCGAGGAAATGCTTCTGCAGCGTGACCGCGTGGCGATGGATGTCCTCTATCGTGGTGCCCGTGGATGCGAGCCAATCCATGGCCGCGTTGAATCGATACAGGCCCGACGGATCGAAGGTCGCGCCCCAGAAGCGCATGCCATCGGCCGAGTAGGGCACGCTCGCGCCGGGAGCGACGGCGAGCGTGTCGAACGAGGCGTACCAGCCCGTATCCACGGGGCGCAGCTCGCAGCCGGGCGGCACCGCGAGCCAGCAGGCGCCCTCGCCGGACATGGCGTACTTGTAGCCGCCGGCGAGGTAGAAGGCGCGGCGATGCACCTTCGCGAGATCCACCGGGAGGGCGCAGAAAGCGTGGTAGCCGTCGATGCAGACGATGGCCGTGGGGGGCGCGGCCTCGCAGATTGCTTCCAGGTCCTGCACCACGAATCCCGAATCGAAGAACACGTGGGAGAGCCACACCAGGTCCCACGGGCCCTCTCGCGCCGCGGCGCTGAAGCGCTGCGTGAAGGTTTCCCACGGGTGCGCGGGGATCTCGGTGACTTCCGCGAGCCCCGCTTCCTGCAGGCGCCGGGTTTGCCTGCGGAAGCTGTGGAACTCGCAGGCGCTCGTGAGCACGCGAGCGGGACGGCCCGGCTCGAGGCACGAGTAGATGCGCGACACGAACTCGTGGGTATTGGGCGCGAAGGCGACCTGGCGCGGATCCGACAGCCCAACGAGGCGCGCCACGTGGGCCTGCGCGGCCGGCACCACGTCGCCGAAGATGCGATCCCACTTGCGGTCGGCGAGGGTGGCCGCGTCGGTCCAATACCGCGCGTGGGCGGCTTCGGTCGCGTCGGGCCACGGGTGGTGGCTGTGCGCGGCGAAGTGAAGGCGCCGGGGATCGGCTTCGCGGAAGCGCGAGAAGTGCCGCTCCAGCATCGCTAGCGCGGTCCGATCGCCTCGACGTTCACGCGCAGCAGCACCTCGTCGCCCACCATGGGGATGCCGTAGCTCACGCCGAAATCGCTGCGCTTGATGTGCGTGGAGATATCCGCGCCGCAGACCTTGCGAAGCGCCACCACGCTGTTGCCGCACTTGAAATAGCTCACGTCGAAGGTCACGGGTTTCGAGATCCCCTTGATGGTGAGCTCGCCGTTCGCCTTCCTGAGCGTGTCGCCGTCGAACACCAGGTCGGAGGACTTGAAGGTCATGTCGGGGAATTTCGCCACGTCGAAGAACTCCGGTCCCTTCAGGTGCTCGTCGAGCTTCGCCACGCCGCTGCTCACGGAGGCCGTGTCGATGGAAACCTCCACGGTGCCCTTGTGGGCGTCGAGGTCGAGCACGATGGTGCCCCGCGTCTTGTCGAAGCGGCCCCGCTGCAGCGAGAAGCCCATGTGGGCCACCTCGTACTGCGGAAACGTGTGGGCCGGGTCGATGTTGTAGGTGAGGGGCTCGGCGCCCGCGGCGAGCGCGAAGGTTGCGAGGCCGGCGGCGATGGCAGTGCGGATCATGATGTGCTCCTGTTACTTGAGGGGTAGTGCGAAACGAAAATGGACGGTGATGTCGTCGGCGACGGTGTCGGTGTCGGCCCACTCGCCTTCGCCCACCTTGTATTGCAGGCGCTTCAGGAGGAACTGGCCGTCGACGATGCGCACGCCGTTCGATTCGGCCACGGTGAATGGCGCCACGATATCGTGCGTGTTGCCCTTGATCGTGAGCGGCCCGCGCGCCTCGAAGCGCCCGCCGCCCAGTGCCTTCACGGACGCCGACGTGAACTTCGCCTGCGGAAAGCCCTGCACGTCGAGCCAGGGCTTGCGCTTGGCTTCGGTCTCGCTCTCGGGCGTGCCCAGGTCGATCGAAGCGAGGTCCACGCTGAACTCGCCCCGGGTCGCCTCGGGTTTGGCCGGATCGAATGCGACGGCCGCGTCGAACTTGCGGAAGCGTCCCTCGACGGAGATTCCCATCTGCGTGAGCGCGAAGCGGATGAAGCTCTTGTCGGCGATCACCTTCTGCTGGGCGTGGGCGGCGGGTACGGCGAGCGCGGCGGCGAGCGCCAGCGCGGCGAAGGCTTTCATGTCGCGGGACCTCGGGAAGGGGAAAGCATGCGGCGAAGCACGTCGTCGCGGTCGTGGAAGTGGTGCTTGAGCGCCGCGGCCACGTGGACGGCGATGAGGGCGGCCAACGAATAGTTGATCCACTTGTGGGCCGCGCGCAGGACTACCGCCACCGCCTTGTCCTTGGGGATCAGGTCCGGAAGCGGCACGAGGCCGAGGTACACGGTCTGGATTCCGGAGGCGGAGCCGAAGAGCCAGCCGGTGAGGGGGGCGGCGAAGAAGAGCACGTAGAGCAGCGCATGCGAAAGGCGCGCGAGCCGCATCTGCGTGGCGCCCATGGTCGCCGGGAGTGGCGGAGGCGCGTGGCCCAGGCGCCACAGCAGGCGCAAGGCGGAGAGCAGGAGCACGGTGACGCCGATCCACTTGTGCCAGGGGAGGTAACGCAGCTTCGCGGGAGAAAGGTGAAGCCCGGCCACGTAGAGGCCGAAGCCGAGGTTGCCGACGATGAGCAGCGCCGCGATCCAGTGCAGTGCGATCGCCGTGCGGGTGTAGTGGGGGGAAACGGCCAGGCTCACCGCGGATAGACCGCCACCAGCCAATAAGTTGCACCGCCGGCGAGGGCGAGGAGCACCGCGGCGACCAGGTTGTCGCGCACCGACGAGGTGCCGCGCACCATCGGGCCCACGACGTCCATGCGAAGCCTCCATTGGTAGAGCGCGATGGCCGCCAGGTGCAGCGCCACGAGCGTGAAGATCAGGTACTGGTTCCAGCTGTGGATGGCGCTCATGCGGTCGACCATCGCGTCGGAGACCTTGGAGGCCAGCGGGCCTTCGTGGGACGACTCGTCGTTGGAGAAAAGCCCGGTCCCTGCCTGTAAAGCGAGCGCGGCCAGCATCGCGACGACGCTCCACGCGCCCAGGGGATTGTGGCCGGTGCCCAGCTCACGCTTTCCCGCACGCAGCCCGCGCAGGTAAGCGAGCGCCGCGGACGGCGAGCGCACGAACGAGGCGAAGCGCGCGTCGCCGCTCCCGACGAATCCCCAGGCGATGCGGAATGCGAGGAGCGCCACGATCGCGTAGCCGCTCTTCATGTGCCAGTCGAGCCAGCTCTCGCCCACCGTGCCGGTGGCCAGCGAAAAGACCACGAGGACGGCGAGCGTCCAGTGGAAGAGGCGGGTGGGAAGGTCCCACCCGCTTCGCGTCGCGGGGCTTGCGCTCAGCGCTTCACCCGGAAATCGTCATGGCAGGAACCGCACGCCTCCCCCACGACCTTGGCCTGGCGCTTGAGCGCCGCCTCGTCGCCGCTGCGCGCGACGGCGGGAAGCTTCGCGGCTTCGCTCACCATCTTGTCCATCTTGGCGTCGAAGTCGCCGCGTTGCGTCCAGATCTCCGGCTTGGCGCGAGTCTCGCCCTTGTCGGTGCCGTCGCCGAAGAAGTGGCGCGGGACCATCGACACCTGGGCCAGGAGGTCGGCCAGCTGCGTCGCCTGCTCCTTGTCGTAGGGACGCTTGCCTTCGGCCATGGCGTTGATGCCGCCGAACGAGTAGCCCATCAGCGCGTACGCGGACTTGCGCAGCTTGATCTGGTCCTCGGGCTTGGGCGATTGGGCCTGGACGGCGAGGGCGGTCACGCCGAGGACGGCGAGCGCGAGGAAGCGTTTGTTGCGAGTCATGGAGGCGGGATTTCCTTTCGTGGGGAGATGTATTCTATCGAGATGAGCGAGACGCGCACCGAGAAGGACACGTTTGGCCCGATCGAGGTGCCGGCCGGGAAGCTCTTGGGTGCGCAGACGCAGCGATCCCTGGAGCATTTCCGCATCTCGAGCGAACGCATGCCCGCGGAAATCGTCCAGGCCCTCGCATGGGTGAAGCGCGCCTGCGCGACC
>DATBEA010000002.1:0-8380 GCA_036276215.1 Usitatibacter sp. | reverse complement strand
CAGCTTCATGGGACGCTCGCACACCAGGCGCCTGGGCGACCTCAAGCGCGCCGCGCGCTTCGCGTCGAGCTCCGGGATATACGCGGCCACGCGGCAGTCCTGCGAGGCGAGCGCGTCGATGAGCCCGTCGAGCTGCGGCAGCTTCTTCCTCACGTAGACGGCGACCCGCTTGCCTTCGCCTTCGGGCCACGACACGTTGATCCCCGAATCGGCGCTGTAGGCCGGCCCCCAATAGCCCGTGGCGGGACGCGCGCCGTAGCTGTCGAGCTCCGGGAACGTGAAGAGGAATTCCTCGTCGCTCTCGAACTGCTGCGCGAGGCAATCGAGCGCGGGCGCGCCCCATCGCGCGAGCGCCGCGTTCGCGTTCGCGAGCGCGCGCGCCTCCGCCGCGGCGAGCTCCCCGGTTGCGGCCGCCTCGTCGTAGCGGAAAGGCGGCAACGGCGTGACTCGCGGCGGAATGGAGAATCCGTTTCCATAGGCCGCGCGGCGAATGCCCAGCACGCGGGCGGCGAGGAGCGCCGTCGGGGCGAAGTCCGTGATCACCATGTCGGGCCGCCAGCGCTCGAAGAGCGCGAGCCAGCCGCCCAGGAGCCCGGACACGTGCGAGGCGCGGTCGTAGCCGCACCCGACGAGGATGTCGGCGAGGCTGAAGGGCTTGGCGGCGCCGCGGCCCTCGGTGAGCGAGACGGGCGCCTGGAAAACGTCGTGGGCCGCGCAGTTGTCGAGGCTTGCGAGCGGCGAGAGCTCGCGGAATGCGAACGCGATGTGGTGGCCGCGCGCGCGAAGGGGCGCCGCGACCCGGTTGCACGCCATCGCGTGGCCCAGCTCCCCGCCCAGCTCCCACGCGAAGAGGATGCGCGCCACGGCTAGCCTTGCGCGAGCGCGGCGATGCGCTCGGCGGCCCGGCGCGCGGCGAGCGCGAACGAATGGCCGCGATGCGCCTCGGCATGCCGGCGCGCGCCCTCGCGAAGCGCTTCGGAGCCCAGCAGCGACTCGAACCACGCGCGGAAATCCGGCGCCGGCTGCTCGGGCGAGGAGAGCGCTCCCGCGCCGGACTTCTCGATGCGCTGCGCGATGAGGAACTGCTCGAGCTGCAGCGGCAGGAGTGCCAGCGGCACGCCCGCCACCAGGGCCCGCGCCGCGAATCCCGGGCCCGCGTGCGAAACGCAGAGCGATGCCTGCGCCATGAGGGAATCGAGCCGCACGGGTTCCGCGAAGACGCGCATGCGCCCGGTGGAAAGCTCCCGGGCCTGCTGCGGCGTGAGCCCCGGGGCCGCGGCGATGACCTCGGCTTGCAGCGCGGCAAGGCCCGCCACGACGGCGTCGAAACGCGGCGTGCCGGGTTTCAGGTACGCGAGGACCCGCGCCTCGGAGCCCTGCGTCCAATGGACTTCCAGCGCGGTGTCGTCGGAGCCGGGCGCCCCGAGATACGCGACGCCATCGCGGGGACCGAAAGGATCGATCTCGGGGAACGTGCACAGGAGGTGCGCATCGGCGGCGAAAAGCGCGGGAGCGCTCGCGAGCGCCCCGGTTGCGTTCCCTCCGGCGGCCGCGCGCACGCGCTGCACGAGGCGATCGTCGAGGGCCCTCAGCACGCCGGGATCGGCCGCCGTCCAGGTGCGAAGCGCCGGCACGGGATCGCCCGCCGGGGGAAGGGCGAAGCCGCTGCCCACGGTCACGCGGGGAAGGCCCGCGAGGCTCGCCGCCACGAGCGCGGTGGGGGCGTAGTCGGCGACCACGACCTGTGGCGCCAGGAGCTCGAGCATCGAACGCCAGCCGCGCAGTGCCCCATGCAGCGCGCGCACGTCGTCGAAGCCCAGGTTCAGCAGGACGTCGGAGTGGCTGATGGGAGACGGGTTCACGTCGGAAGGCGCGCGCAGGAGCGGCGCGGCGAACACCTCGAAGCCCTCGGTGCTCGCGGAGTCCAGGAACGCGCTGTCACGCAGCGCCACCGTCACGTCGTGCCCGAGGGCGCGCACCTCGCGAGCGATGGGGAAGATGCGCCGGACGTGCCCCAGCCCGGAGCCGAGCTCCCAGGCGAAGAGCACCCTCACGGGGAAGCGGCGGGCGCGGCCCTGGAGCCGCGCCCGATCCTTACGGCGAGCAGCTCGAGGCGCCGCCGGCCGGGATGCTGAAGGGCCGGCAACCCGTGCCGCCGAGGATCACGTTCAACGGGTTGTTGATCGCGTTGCTCGTGACGACAAGGTGTCCCTGGCGCTTGCCGAAGCCGTTGGGGCTGAACCCCACGTCGGCGAAGCACGTGCTGCCCGGAGTGAGCGTCACGCCGCACGTCGTCCCCACGATCAGGAAGTCGGCGGAATCCGTGGCGACCGGCGAGAGCGCCGCATCGCTGCTGCCGATGTTCTTGATCGTGACGCGCTGCGAGCCTTCGGTCGTCGCGAACATGCGGCTTCCGAACCCGATCGACGCGGGGGAGACCGAGAGCTCCGGCCTCGCCTGGGCCACCGTGCGGCCGGTGAGCTGCACCGCGCCCGAGCCGCCGAGCGCGTTCGTGGCGATGTTGAGCGTGCCGGTGTGGTCGCCCAGGTCGCCCGCCGAGTAGGTCAACGTGATGGTGCAGCTCGCGCCCGGTTCCAGGCTCGTGCCGCAGCCGTTGTCCATGGTGAACGGCCCGCTCACCGCGACGGTCGTGAAGGTGAGCCTCGCGTTGCCGCTGTTCGTGAGCGTCACGGTGCGCGTGACGGGCGGCGTGCCCGGCACGTAGGCGCCGAAGTCGATGGCCTGGGGCAGCGTCACCGCGGCCTGGACGATGCCGTTGCCTTCGAGCGTGGCGCTCGCGGTCGCGGTCGAAGGTCCGGTGTCGATCTGCGCCTTCGCCGACTTCACGCTCAAGCCCGGCTTCGCGCCGGAGTCGGTCGGAACGCTGAGCAGGCCCGTCGTGGGACCCACGCCCAGCGGGATGAAGGAGACGTCCACGGTGCACGACTCGCCGGCCGCGAGGTTCGAGCCGCACGTGTTCGCGCCGATGATGAAGTCGCCGGTCGCCGAGAAGGCACCCATGCTGATGGTGGCCCCGCCCGGGTTCTGCACGGTGAAGGTTTCAGCCGGGCTCGTGTGGCCGACCGGCACGTCGCCGAAATCGAAGTCCGACGGCGTGAAGGCGAGCGGCGAGGGAACGGCGCCCGTGCCCGTGAGGGTGATGATGCGGCCCGGGAATTCGCTCCCGGCCGCGGTGTTGTCGCAGATCCCGATCTGCTGCGTGAAGGTGCCGAGCGACGGCGGATGGAACGTGGCCGTGATCTGGCACGATTGGCCCGGCGCGTAACCGCCGTCCTCGCAACTGGTCGAGCAGGTGAAGGCGCCGCCGTAGCAGATCGTGCCGCCGTAGCAGGTCGTGTCGCCGATGGACCCGATCACGTAGGTGTCGGTCCCGGTCGAGCGCACGATCACGCTGCGCGGCGTGCTGTCGGTGTCCACGCCGACGTTGCCGAAATTCACGGTGGTCGGGGTGACCGTCGCGTTGGGCACCAGCGTGGTGTTGTCCACCGGCGAGAACTCCGAGGTCTCGAGGGCGACCGAGTCGCTGTTGAGCGCCGTCGCCGTGAGCGAGATCGATGTCCGGTTCCCGGAGACCGTGTAGCTGCCCGATGCGGGCCCGCCCGAGAGCGACATGAACGTATTGGCGATCGGCACGCCGCCGGGCACCGTGGTCGCCGGATCGTTCTCGAAGATGTCGATGCGG
The DNA here is from genome assembly GCA_036276215.1 of Usitatibacter sp. Taxonomy (GTDB): domain Bacteria; phylum Pseudomonadota; class Gammaproteobacteria; order Burkholderiales; family Usitatibacteraceae; genus Usitatibacter. The sequence continues at coordinate 4,677 of DATBEA010000002.1, read as the reverse complement.
TAGGTGCCGTCCTGCGAATCCAGCGTGAAGCTGATCGTGGTCTGGTCGAAGCTCGGGTTGTAGTGCAGCGCGATGTTGCTCGGGTAGTTCTGGCCGTCGTTGGGGACCGGGTCCGTGTCCACGTCGCCCGCGTCGTTGGGGCGCGGGCCGCCCGCGAAGCCCAGGTCGATGTTCTTGGCGCCCGACCCGAGCGCGGCGCCGTTTCCGTAGATCGCGCTGTCGAGGATCACGTTGCCGGTGCCCGCGAGGATCTCCACCCCGTAGTGGGCATTGCCGGTGATGGTATTTCCGCCGATGTTGGTGTCGTAGGCCTCGTCGAGCACGATCCCGTTCTGGGTCGCGTTCATGATCGTGTTGTTGCCCACCTGGACATCGTCGGTCTCGACCGCGCCGGCGAGCCACTTCACGTGGGCTGCCGTGGACCGGGGCGGCTTGGCCGACTTCACCCTCGCGGACTTGCCCCGTGCCGACTTGATGGCATCGCCCGAGTTGCACATTTCGTCGTGCAGCGAGATGCCGTTCAGCGGCGAGCCGAGAGCAGTTCCCTCGAACGTGGCGCCGATCGTGTTGCCGCCGATCGAGGAGACGAACTCGCTGTCCTGGATCGCCCCGAAATCGACGGCGTTGCGGCCCTTCGCGGTGATGAGGTTGTCGCCGACGCTGATGTCGAAGCTGCAGCTCGCGACCACGCCGTCGCCGCCTCCCACGAGGCTCGTGCCGCCGGCGTTGGTGTTGATGTTGTTTTCCTCGATGGAGATCGCGCTCGACCCGTCCTCGATGTCGATGGCGGTCCCCGTGAGCGGCGCCGCGATCACGTTGCTGCCGATCGAGGTGCCGTAGGAGAAGTCGAGCAGGATGCCGACCGTGTTGGCGTGCAGCGAGCCTCCCGAGAGGTCCGTGCCGATGAAGTTGCTCTCGATCGACGACCCCTCGTCGAACGTGAGCTCGATGCCGATATCGTTGCCCGAGATGACGTTGTTCGAGATCGTCGCCTGGCTGGAATCCAGCGTGATGCCCACTTGGTTGCCGACCCCGAACCCGGACGCGTTCACGCCGACCAGGTTGTTCTGGATCGTGCCGAAGTAGCTTTCCGCGCTGATGCCGGCCGTGTTGTTGTAGACGATGTTGTTCTGGATGTCGGCGCTCGAGGACGGAATGATCCCCGTGTCGTTGCCGAAGACCAGGTTGCCGTCGATCGTGTCGGACGTGTTGATGCCGATGAGCGACGACGACACGATGTTCTCGGTGGCGACGATCATTCCCTGGATCGCGGCGCCGTTGGCGATGCCGCGCACCGCCAGGCCGTTCACCGTCGGGCTGCCGCCATAGGCCGGGTTTCCCGAGAACCCATAATCGAGCCCATAGGGATACCGGCTCGCGTTCGCGCTGCTTCCGCTCACCGCCACGCGGCTCACCGCGTCGGTGATGGTCCCGCCGCCGTCGATGAGCAGGTTGTCGCAGGTGATCGTCGGAAGGTCATCCGAGATCGAGATCACGAACGGGCCCGACGAGGGGTTGAAGCGCGTGTCGGTGGTGTCGAAGCGGATCACGCCGCCGGACGAGCAATTGCTGAGGGCGCCGCGCAGGTCGAACTGGCCGCCATACGTGTCGAACACGCCGCCGCCCAGGGGGTTGGAATCCCCCGGATCGTTCACGCAGATCGTGGTGCCCGAGGCGCATCCGGCAGTGGCGGCTGCGAGCGCGACCTGCGGCGCGAGCGCCAATGCCACGGCTGCGGCAACGGGGGTGTAAGGAAAATCGGGAATACCGCGGCGGCGAACTTGCGTGCGCATTCAATTTCTCCCTGCGATGCTTATTCTGGATGAGGGACTATGCCCGGTCCTAGGCTAGCCTGAGGCACCGGGACCGTCAACGTAATATTCAGCACATTCCGGGGGTTGCCGCGGGCGGGGCCGGGAGTGCCGAAACGCGGCACTCAGAGGATCACGAGGTTATCCCGGTGGATGAGCTCCGGTTCGGCGACGTATCCCAGGATCGCCTCGATCTCGCCGCTCGGATGGCGCAGGATGCGCGCCGCCTCCGACGCCCCGTAATTCACCAGCCCGCGCGCGATCTCGCGTTGGTCCGGCCCATACACGGACACCACGTCGCCGCGCTCGAAGGTGCCGTCGGCCGCGGTCGCGCCGATGGCGAGCAGGCTCTTGCCCTGGGCGAGTGCGGCGACCGCGCCCGGGTCCAGGACGATCCGCCCCGAGGGCTTCAGGTAGTCCGCAAGCCATTGTTTTCGCGCGGCAACCCGGGCGGTCTGGGAAACGAGCAGGGATCCCACGGACTCATCGGAGAAGAGCCTCGCCAGCACTTCCGGCTCGCGCCCCCAGGCGATCGCCGTATGGGCGCCGCTTCGGGCGGCGCGCTTGGCGGCGAGGACCTTCGTGAGCATGCCCCCACTTCCCACGGCGCTGCCGGCTCCGCCGGCCATGGCTTCCAGCGCCGGGTCCCCCGCCTGCGCCCGCTCGATCAGACGGGCCTCGGGCGACTTGCGCGGGTCCGCGGAATAGAGGCCCTTCTGGTCCGTGAGGATCACCAGCGCGTCGGCCTCGATCAGGTTGGTGACGAGCGCGCCCAGGGTGTCGTTGTCGCCGAAGCGGATCTCGTCGACCACCACCGTGTCGTTCTCGTTGATGATGGGCACCACGCCCAGGGCCACGAGGCTCTTCAGCGTGGAGCGCGCGTTCAAGTAGCGGCGCCGGTCGCCCAGGTCCGCGTGCGTGAGGAGCACCTGCGCGGTATGCAGGCCCACCTCGGCGAAGCACGATTCCCACACCTGAACGAGGCCCATCTGGCCCACGGCGGCGGCGGCCTGCAGCTCGTGGATGGCGTGCGGGCGGCGGGTCCAGCCCAGCCGCTTCATGCCCTCGGCGATGGCGCCCGAGGACACCACGAGCACCTCGATTCCGCGCCCCCGCAGCGCCGCGATCTGTGCGGCCCAGCCCGCGATCGCCTCGCGATCCAGGCCCGCGCCGGCGTTGGTGAGCAGGCTCGAGCCGATCTTCACCACGACGCGGCGCGCGTCGGAAAGGCCCGCGCGGCTCATCGGCGCGACTTGCCTTCGAGGAATTCCATGATCGCGTAGGTGAGCTCGCGCGTGCCCTCGGCGCCGATGGCCGAGACCGTGAAGAAGGGCTGGGTCCAGCGAAGCTTCTTCACGAGCGCGGCCGCGCGCTTCTTGCGCTCGGGCGCCTCCAGCAGGTCCATCTTGTTCAGCACGAGCCAGCGCGGCTTCTTCGCGAGCGCCGGGTCGTACTTCTTCAGCTCCGCGGCGAGGGCCTTCACCTCCGCGGCCGGATCGATCGCCTCGTCGAAGGGCGCCATGTCCACCACGTGCAGCAGGAGTCCCGTGCGCTTCAGGTGGCGAAGGAACTGGTGGCCCAGCCCCGCGCCCTCGGCCGCGCCCTCGATCAAGCCGGGGATGTCGGCCATGACGAAGGAGCGGTTCTCGTCCACGCGCACGACGCCCAGGTTGGGCTGCAACGTCGTGAAGGGATAGTCGGCGACCTTCGGCCGCGCGGAGGACACGGCGCGTATGAGCGTGGATTTCCCCGCGTTGGGCATGCCGAGCAGGCCCACGTCGGCGAGCACGCGCAGCTCCATCTCGAGCTGGCGCGTTTCACCCGGCTCGCCGCGCGTGAATTGCCGCGGCGCGCGGGTCACGCTCGACTTGGAGTTGAGGTTGCCCAGGCCGCCCTTGCCGCCCTTGGCGAGGAGCGCGCGTTCGCCATCCCGGGCGAGGTCGGCCACGATGTCGCCGCTCGCCGCGTCCTTGAGCACCGTGCCGACGGGCACCCGCAGCACGATGTCCTCGGCGCCGTGCCCGTTGCAGTCGCGCCCGCGGCCGTTCTCGCCGTCCTTGGCGCGGAAGATGCGCTTGTAGCGGAAGTCGATCAGCGTGTTGAGGTTGGAGTCGGCCACCACGAAGACGCTGCCGCCGCGGCCCCCGTCGCCGCCGTCGGGCCCGCCGCGCGGGACGGACTTCTCGCGCCGGAAAGACGCCGAGCCGTTGCCGCCGCTGCCGGCGATCACCTCGATGCGCGCCTCGTCGAAGAATTTCATGAGGGTGGTGGCGTAAGCCCCGTGGAATCAGGCAGCCGCTGAAACGAAAAGGCCCCGCGCGAAGACGGGGCCCTGTCGTTCAGGACGAGCCGTTATTGCTCGCGCGGCTCGATCGATACGGTCGACTTGCTCTTGGGGCCGTGCGACGAGTACTTCACCGTCCCGGTCTTGGTCGCGAAGAGCGTGTGGTCCTTGCCGATCCCTACGTTCATGCCGGGGTGGAACGTGGTCCCACGCTGGCGAACGAGGATGGAGCCCGCGTTCACGAGCTCGCCGCCGAAGGCCTTGAGGCCCAGGCGCTTGCTTTCGGAATCGCGTCCGTTGCGGGAAGACCCGCCTGCTTTCTTGTGTGCCATGAGTGTGTGTCCCTAACCGATGGCGTCCACACGGATTTCCGTGTAGTTCTGCCGGTGCCCCTGGGTCTTCTGGTAGTGCTTGCGGCGACGCATCTTGAAGATCTTCACTTTCGTGCCGCGCCCGTGGGCGATGACGGTGGCGGACACTTTCGCGCCGCTCACCAATGGATTACCGACCTGCACGGCCTCTCCGTCCGAGACCATGAGGACCTGGTCGAGGACAATCTGAGCGCCAACGTCTGCCGGTATC
>DATBEA010000001.1:0-6989 GCA_036276215.1 Usitatibacter sp. | reverse complement strand
CTTCGTGCTCGCCGAAGGGATCGGGCACCGCCGAGACGCTCACGAGGCGTCCTTCGAGCGCGTCCAGGTCGGCGCGCAGCGCCCCCCAATCGCGGCAGAAGAGGAGCGGGTAGCATCCCATCGCGTCCCTCGAGTCCCCGTCCGGGATCTCGCGCTGGAGCATCCAGCCCCCGCTCGCGGCGAGCTCGAGCGGGCTGCCGAACTCGGCGAGCGACCGGGCGTAGCCCGGGTGGGCGTAACCCGTCGGGGATGTCTCCAAGGTATGGCGATCTTACTGGAGGAAACCGGCATGAAGGCGCGGCGGTCCAACGCCGGATGCTGATCGAGCCCACCGCCCGGGGCCTGTACTGCGCCGCGGGCGATTTCCACATCGACCCGTGGCTGCCGGTGGAGCGCGCCGTGATCACCCACGCGCACGGCGACCATGCGCGGCCCGGAAGCGCGGCGTACCTTTGCGCGCGCCGCGGGCTGCCCGTGCTGCAGACTCGCCTGGGCGCCGAGGCTCGGATCGAGAGCCTCGAATACGGCGAGCAACGCGCGATGAACGGCGTGAAGGTGTCGCTGCATCCCGCGGGCCACGTGCTGGGCTCGAGCCAGGTGCGCATCGAGTCGGGCGGCGAAGCGTGGGTCGTCTCGGGCGACTACAAGCTCGACCCGGATCCCACCTGCGAACCCTTCGAGGCGGTGCGCTGCGATACGTTCGTCACCGAGTCGACCTTCGGGCTGCCGGTCTATCGCTGGTGCAAGCCCGTGGAGATCTTCGCGGGAATCGACGCATGGTGGCGGCGCAACGCCGCCCACGGGCGCGCGAGCGTGCTCTTCGCCTACGCGTTCGGCAAGGCGCAGCGCATCCTCGCGAGCGTCGATGCCTCCATCGGCCCGATCGTCGTGCACGGCGCGGTGGACGTGCTGAATCGCGGCTACCGCGAGTGCGGCGTGGCGCTTCCCGGGACGCGGATGGTGGCCGACTACGAGGCGAAGAAGGATTTCGCGGGCGCGCTCGTGGTGGCACCTCCCTCGGCGCAAGGCACGCCCTGGCTCAAGCGCTTCGGCGACTACTCGGACGCTTTCGCCTCGGGATGGATGGCGATCCGCGGCGCGCGCCGCCGCCGCGCGGTGGACCAGGGCTTCGTGCTCTCCGACCACGCCGACTGGCCGAGCCTGAACCGCGCCATCGATGCGACCGGTGCACGGCGCATCTTCGTGACCCACGGCCACACGGCGCCGCTCGTGCAATGGCTGCGGGAAAGGGGCCTGGAAGCGCACACGATGAAGAGCGAATTCGAGGGCGATGCCGGCGCGGAAGAGGCGGGCGCTTGAGAGTGACGCGAGCCAGAATCCTTGAGACGCAGATGAACGCAGATGGAGCGCAGATGAACGCGGATACGGCAGCAAGGGTTTCGCGCCATTGCGTGCGGTATCGCGAACACCATTCCAGGTTCTCATCCGCGGCAATCTGCGCTCCATCTGCGTTCATCTGCGTTTCCAAGGCCTTTCCAGTGAGTCACTCCCCCACATGAAGCGTTTCGCGGAGCTTTTCGAGAGGATCGATTCCTCCACGAGCACGAAGGCGAAGACGCAGGCGCTCGCCGACTACTTCAGGCAAACGCCGGCCCTGGACGCCGCGTGGGCCGCGTGGTTCCTCACCGGGCATCGCCCGAGGCAAGCCGTCCCGACGCGGCGGATGGTGGCGTGGGCCTCGGAGATGGCGAGCCTTCCGCCCTGGCTCTTCGAGGAGTCGTACGACGCCGTCGGCGATCTCGCCGAGACCATCGCGCTCATCCTCCCGCCCGCCGAGCGCGAGACGGACCTGCCGCTCGCCGCTTGGGTCGAGGAGCGCCTCGTGCCGCTGCGCGAGCTCGCCGAAGCGGAGCAGCGCGCGCGGCTGGAGGGCTACTGGCGCGAGCTCGACGGCACGCAGCGCTTCGTCTTCAACAAGCTCATCACCGGAAACTTCCGCGTGGGCGTGTCGGCGCTGCTCGTGATGCGCGCCATCGCGCAAGCCTTCGACCTCGACCCGAAGTTGGTCGCCCACCGCCTCGCGGGAGAGTGGTGGCCGGGCGTGGCGCTCTGGTCGAGCCTCGTGGAAGGCGCGGCCCTCGAGACCCGGGGCGCAAGTCCCTATCCGTTCTTCCTCGCCCATCCCCTCGAGAACCCGCCCGAGTCGCTCGGAGCGCGCGAGGAATGGCTTGCCGAATGGAAGTGGGACGGCATCCGCGCGCAGCTGATCCGCCGCGGGGACGTGACGGCGCTCTGGTCGCGCGGCGACGAGCCCATCGCCCACCAGTTCCCCGAGATCATGGCCGATGCGGCGAGGCTCCCGCACCTGGTGATCGACGGCGAGATCCTCGCGTGGAAGGACGGGCGCGTGATGCCGTTCGCGGCGCTGCAGAAGCGCCTGGGGCGCAAGAACCCCGGCAAGAAGGTGATGGCCGATTCGCCCGCGATCTTCCTCGCTTTCGACCTCCTCGAGTGGGAGGGCGAGGACTGGCGCGCGAGGCCGCTCGCCGAGCGCCGGGAGAAGCTCGCCGGCGTGATTCATTCGATTCCCGGCGGCAGCGCCTTCGACACCTCGTCGCAGGTTCGCGCGCCCACGTGGGAGACCCTGGCGCTCGCCCGCCAGCAAAGCCGCGAGATGGGCACGGAAGGCCTCATGCTGAAGCGCCTCGCCTCGGCCTACGGCGTGGGGCGGCCGCGCGGCGACTGGTGGAAGTGGAAGATCGAGCCCTACACGCTGGATGCCGTGCTCATCTACGCGCAGAAGGGCCACGGCAAGCGCGCGAGCCTCTACACCGACTACACGTTCGGCATCTGGAAGGACGGCGACCTGGTGCCGTTCGCGAAGGCGTACTCGGGCCTCACCGACGAGGAGATCCGCGAGGTGGATGCCTTCATCCGGCGCAACACCCTGGAGCGCTTCGGCCCCGTGCGCACCGTGAAGCCGGAGCTCGTCTTCGAGCTGGGATTCGAGGGGATCCAGCGTTCCACCCGGCACAAGTCGGGCATCGCGGTGCGCTTCCCGCGGATGCTGCGCATGCGCAAGGACAAGGCGATCCGCGAAGCGAACACGCTGGAGGATGCGCTGGAATTAGCCAGACTATAATCGACGCATGGCCGCCGTCACGCCCGCCAAGACCGCCGATCGCAAGCTCCAGCTGAAGGAAGTCCTCGACTGGATGGTCGAGGACGGGCTCATCGACGCGCCCGCGGCCGCGAAGCTCACCCAGGACGCGCGCCTGCGCGGCGCCTCGCGCCACCCGGTGCTGATCGTCACGGAAGCGCGCCTGAGGTCGTTGAAGCCGCCCAGCGCGCTGCTCACGGCGCCGGCCGTGACCGAATGGCTCGCCGGGCGCGTGCGCATGGCGTTCTACCACATCGATCCGCTCAAGATCGACCTGAAGAACGTGACGCAGGTGATGTCCTCGGATTACGCGGCCAAGCGCGGCATCCTGCCCGTCGAGGTGAGCGGCAGCAACGTGACCATCGCGGTGAGCGAGCCGTTCATCACGAGCTGGGAGGCCGAGCTCACCCAGATGCTGCGCCTCACCATCAAGCGCGTGCTGTCGAATCCCGCGGACATCGAGCGCTACCAGGGCGAGTTCTTCAACCTCGCCCGCAGCATGAAGCGCGCCGAGGCCGACGGCGTCGCCACCTCGGGGCTTTCGAATTTCGAGCAGCTCGTGGAGCTGGGCAAGGCCGGCCGCCAGCTCGACGCCAACGACCACCACATCGTCCACCTGGTCGACTGGCTCTGGCAGTACGCCTTCGACCAGAGGGCGAGCGACATCCACGTGGAGCCGCGCCGCGACATCGGCATCCTGCGATTCCGCATCGACGGCGTGCTGCACGAGGTTTACCAGGTTCCCTACCCGGTGCTCGTCGCCATGACCGCGCGCATCAAGATCCTCGGGCGCATGGACGTGGTGGAGAAGCGCCGGCCCCAGGACGGGCGCATCAAGACGCGCATGCCCGACGGCGAGGAGATCGAGCTGCGCCTCTCGACGCTTCCAACGGCCCACGGCGAGAAGCTGGTGATGCGCATCTTCGATCCCGAAGTGCTGATGCGCGACTTCAAGGACCTGGGCTTCACGCAGGACGAGCACGAGATCTGGCAGAACCTCATCAAGCAGCCGAACGGGATCGTGCTCGTGACCGGGCCCACGGGGTCTGGCAAGACCACTACGCTCTACACGACCCTGAAGCAGATCGCCACGCCCGACGTGAACGTCTGCACCATCGAGGACCCGATCGAGATGGTCGATCCTCGCGTGAACCAGATGCAGGTGCAGACGGAGATCGACCTCACGTTCGCGGCCGGCGTTCGCGCGCTCATGCGCCAGGACCCGGACATCATCATGATCGGCGAGATCCGCGACGGCGAGACCGCCGACATGGCGATCCAGGCGGCGCTCACGGGCCACCTCGTGCTCTCGACGCTGCACACCAACGACGCGCCGTCGTCGATCACTCGCCTGCTCGATCTCGGAGCGCCGGCCTACCTGCTCAACTCGTCGCTCATCGGCATCATGGCGCAGCGCCTGGTGCGCACCCTCTGCCCCGATTGCAAGGAGAAGGTGCCCTTCAAGCGCGAGGAGGAGCATCGTCTCTGGGATAGCCTCTGCACGCCGTTCAAGGCGCCTCCCCCGGAGTACATCTACCGGCCCGTCGGCTGCCTCGAGTGCCGCAGCACCGGTTACCGGGGACGCGTGGGCATCTACGAGATCATGCAGATGACGCGCGAGATCAGGAGGCTCGTGAGCGGCACGACCGACGTCGTGGCGCTCACCCAGGCGGCCTACAAGGGCGGCATGCGGCCGCTGCGGGTGTCGGGCGCGGCCAAGATCGCGCAAGGCCTCACGACCTTCGAGGAAGTGCTCAAGTCCGCTCCCTTGCCGTAAAAGCCGTCGCCGCGCTCCTTGTCGTGGCGCTCGGTGCGGCCGCGGCCGGCTGGCTTTACCTGCGCGCATCGCTTCCCAAGATCGACGGCGATGCGACCGTTGGCGGGCTCGTCTCCCCGGTCGAGGTCCTTCGCGACCGCGACGGCGTGCCGCACATCCTCGCGATGAACGACCACGACGGCTGGTTCGCCCTGGGTTACGTGCACGCGCAGGATCGCCTCTGGCAGATGGAATTCCAGCGGCGCGTGGCGCAGGGCCGCCTCTCCGAGCTCCTCGGCGAGAAATCCTACGACGTCGATCGACTCATGCGCACGCTGGGCCTGGCGCGCCTCGCCGATCGCATCGTCGCGAAGATGGACGCGCCCACGCGCTCGGGCCTCGAGGCTTATGCCGCGGGCGTGAACGCGTTCATCGACTCGAAGCCGGTGCTTCCCGTCGAGTTCCAGGTGTTCCGGGTGAAGCCCGAGCGCTGGAAGCCCGCCGACACCATGGGATGGCTCCTCGTGATGTCGTGGGATCTTTCTTCCAACTGGCGAAGCGAGCTCGCGCGCCTTCGCTTCTCGGCCGCGCTCGGGCGCGAGCGAGCCCAGGAGCTCATGCCGCCGTACCCGGGCGATGCGCCGTACGTGCTGCCGGACTTCAAGTCGCTCTATGCGGACCTCGCGCCCTCCGCGAGCGCCATGCTCGCCGCGTTGCCGACGCACGAGGAGGCGGTGGGCTCCAACAACTGGGTCGTGGATGGAACGCTCACGACGACGGGCAAGCCGCTCCTCGCCAACGATCCGCACCTCGGGCTCCAGGCGCCGTCGCTCTGGTACCTCGCGCACATCTCCACGCCGAACGGCAACGTGGTGGGCGGCACGCTTCCCGGGGTGCCCTTCGTGGTGCTGGGGCGCAACGACGACGTCGCGTGGTCGATGACCACGACCAACAGCGATACGGAGGACCTCTTCGTCGAGAAGGTGGTCGCGGGCGATCCCGCGAGCTACGCGACGCCTCACGGAACGGCACGCTTCGAGGTGCGCGAGGAAGTGATCCGCGTGAAGGACGAGGAGCGGCGCATCACGGTCCGGTCGACCCGCCACGGCCCCGTGATCTCGGACGTCGTGAAGTCCGCCGCCGATGCGCTTCCCAGGGACCGCGTCCTCGCGCTCTCGTGGGCCGCGCTCACCGAGGACAATGCGGTCGTGCGCGCGGGCTTCGCGCTGAACCGCGCCAAGGATGGCGCCGGCGTGGTCGAGGCCCTGCGCGACTTCACCTCGCCGCACCAGAACGTGGTCTACGCCGATCGCAAGGGCCGCGTGGGTTTCGTCGCCCCGGCCCGCGTGCCGGTGCGCCGCGCCGACAACGAGGCCATGGGCCGCGTGCCCGTGCCCGGGTGGGACGAGAAATACGATTGGCAGGGGATCATCGCGTTCGAGAAGCTGCCGCAGTACCAGGATCCGCCGACGCACCGCATCGTGACGGCGAACCACAAGATCACGCCGCCCGGCTACGAGCCCTTCATCTCCTCCGACTGGTTCCCGCCGTACCGTGCCGACCGGATCGAGGAGATGCTGGCGGCGCAGCCGAAGCATTCCATCGAGACCTTCCAGCGGATGCAGGCGGACGTGCTGTCGCACCTCGCGCGCGTGATGCTGCCTTTCGCGCGCGACGCGAAACCCGAATCCTCCTTGGGGCGCGAGGCCCAGGCGATGCTCACCGGATGGAACGGCGAGATGAAGCGCGATGCGCAGGCGCCGCTCGTGTTCTCGGCGTGGTACCGCGAGCTCACGCGGCTGGTCTATGCCGACGAGCTGGGCCCGATGTTCGCGACCACCTGGGAGCAGCGCCTGCCCTTCATGCTCTCGGTGCTGAAGGGCGAGAACGGGATGGCCCACTGGTGCGACAACGTGAACACGCCCGGCGTGGAATCCTGCGCGCAGCTCACGGCGAAGGCGTTCGACCTCGCGGCCGAAGACCTCGGCAAACGCTACGGCAAGCCCGCGGGATGGCTCTGGGGCCGCGCGCACTTTGCCGCGGGAGACCATCGGCCGTTCGGCTTCGTGCCCGTCCTGGACCGCATCTTCAACGTCGATCCCGAGACGCCCG